>NZ_JBNHEQ010000261.1:0-14191 GCF_050016015.1 Dapis hubbardiae BLCC-M172 | reverse complement strand
AACTGGTGGTGGCACAACTGGTGGTGGCACAACTGGTGGTGGCACAACTGGTGGTACAACATCCATTCCTGAACCAAGTACAATATTAGGTTTAGCTTTATTCTTAGGTGGTTTAGTAAATTCTCGCCGTCGCCAAAATGGTTAAAACTCTCTCTAATGACATGGTATTGCTGTAATAGGACTTACGCACGAGGTATGAAAAACTAGGATTTGAGATTGCTTCCCTGTCGGTCGCAATGACGAAAATACCTTATACTATCTAAGTCCTATGTAATAGAAATCATTTCAGCTAGGTATATATAGCATCTACAATTAAGTATTAATCGCCGCATCTACAATAATTTTTTCATATATTTTTCCAACATCTACACATTCAACAGCACCATCCATATAAATATATTTTGTTATTCTAGGTTGGAAGTAAAAATTTACTTCTAACCTGAATTTGTATTTCTCATCTAAATAGGGCTTGTTGATTTAAAGATAAAAGCCTTTAACAAAAAAACAAGGTATAAAGCCTTCTATATTCAAGAGAAAAAAAGTGCTAGGATATTTCCTTATATTCAATTCCTTTACAGTTTTCTTTGAGATAATTATCAATTATCAATTAATGAACAATCGGTCTTTGACACTCCACGGACTAAAGTCGCGTGGATTCGTGACTAGGAGCTGTAAATCGGGTTAAAACCACGATTTCCAAATTGCACGGTTCCCGAAAAATCGAAACAACCACATTGCCAGTACCGTACCGTAGTACGTATACAGCAGCAGTAGGGGCGAACGGCCGTTCGCCCCTACAAGGCGGTGCCAATTGCCACTACTCTCTCCGGCTATGGATACCATTGAGTCTACTTTTTAAGTTATTAATTATAACACATTTTTTTGACTACGGATTAAAATCCGTCGAGTCGTTTCCATCCACCGCTTAAAAGACGGTGGTTTCCCACTTACCGAAATTTTACGATGATTTTATATAGAATCCGGATAATTACTATAGCTTGCGTCCGCAGCGACTGGAACGGAGTGGAAGGTTTGCGGAGCATTCCGGAACGGATAGCAATCTCAGAGGTCCAACGAGATTGCTTCCTCTCGTCGCAATGACAACTGTTCAACCGGATTCTATATTAGATATAAAATCTAATATACGACTTATTCGATTTAATTTCTAAATCTATGACCACAACTGTCAAAATTAAAACAGAGTATGAAGCGATTATTGGTCTAGAAACCCATTGTCAGCTTAGTACCCAAACTAAAATTTTCTCTAATTCCTCCACAGAATTTGGTGTTACTCCCAATACTAACATTGACCCAATATGTATGGGAATGCCAGGAGTATTACCTGTACTTAATCAAAAAGTTCTAGAATATGCCGTTAAAGCAGGATTGGCCCTAAATTGTCAAATTGCACCCTACAGTAAATTTGACCGGAAACAATATTTTTACCCAGACTTACCGAAAAATTATCAAATCTCTCAGTATGACTTACCCATTGCCGAACATGGTTGGCTAGAAGTAGAGATAGTAGATGAGAATGGTAGTGCAACTCGTAAAAAAATTGGTATTACTAGACTGCACATGGAGGAAGATGCAGGTAAGTTAGTTCACGGAGGTAGCGATCGCCTAGCTGGTTCAACTTATTCGATGGTGGACTACAACCGTGCTGGTGTGCCATTAATCGAAATTGTATCAGAACCGGATATGCGTTCTGGAGTTGAAGCTGCCGAATATGCTCAAGAACTAAGGCGAATTGTCCGCTATCTTGGGGTAAGTGATGGGAATATGCAAGAAGGTTCCTTACGGTGTGATGTGAATGTTTCTGTGCGACCTGTGGGCCAAAAAGAATTTGGCACAAAAGTAGAAATCAAAAACATGAACTCCTTCAGTGCCATACAACGGGCGATCGAATATGAAATTGAAAGGCAAACTGAAGCTATTGAAACTGGAGAAAAAATTGTTCAAGAAACTAGACTTTGGGAGGAGGGTTCTCAACGTACTATTAGTATGAGGACTAAAGAGGGTTCTAGTGACTATCGTTATTTTCCAGAACCGGATCTCCCTCCTATTGAGGTATCAAGTCAACAGTTAGATGCTTGGAAAGCAGAGTTACCAGAGTTACCCGCACACAAACGTCACCGTTATGAAAATGAGTTAGGTTTATCTGCTTATGATACTCGTGTTCTGACTGACGACTCTAATGTAGCAAAATATTTTGAGGCAACAGTTGCAGCAGGTGGCAGTTCCAAACAAGCAGCTAACTGGGTAATGGGAGATATTACTGCTTTTTTGAAAAATGAAAAAGTGAGCATTAATGATATTGCTCTGAAACCTGATAATTTGGCTGAGTTAGTAACAATTATTGAAGATGGTACTATCAGTGGGAAAATTGCTAAGGATATATTGCCAGAATTATTATCAAAAGGTGGTTCTCCTAAAGAATTAGTCGAGAAAAAAGGCTTGATTCAAATATCAGATACTAAAGCGATAGAAGCAATTATTGATGAAGTTTTAGCAGCACATCCAGAAGAATTAGCAAAATATCGTGCTGGTAAAACAAAACTCAAAGGTTTCTTTGTTGGGCAAGTAATGAAAAAAACACAAGGTCGTGCCGATCCAAAGATGACAAATCAATTAATTAGTAAGAAGTTAGAAGGGTAATTAATGGATAATGGATAATTGATAATTGATAATTGATAATTACCTCTCCCTAAAAGGAAAAGGATTGAAGAAAAGGAAAATAAATTCATTGTTTCTCCTTTAAAGGAGAGGGTTTAAACCTTAATTATTCGGTAAAAGTTTGAGTTGTTAGGTGTTAAGAAAATCTATTACTGAATAATTAATAATTAATAGTTAAATAATTCAGGTTAAAAGCCTTCCCTTTGAAAGGGAAAAAAATAAATTTTTTCCTTAAGCGTCTTACCTCTTCCTAAAAGGGAGAGGTAATTATCAATTAATGAATGAAAGACCTACAACTACACCTCAATCAAGTCTACTTGCAATGGAAGTTTTATATAAGCCTTATGGTATTTTTAAGCTGATAGCTAGTTAAGATTAGAATGAGATTTTTCCCATCATTAAATCTTTCCATCTGTACTTTCTTAGTCTTAGTGGGAAATTACAAACATTGTCATTGTCATTGTCAGAAGCTCCAAAAAAAATCGCGCCTCAAAGGATTTTCGGTTGCACCCTCAGAATTTTTGTGATACTATTAAGATTAACTAGGGTTTATCGCCTATACACATGACTCTTTATTCAACTAAATTTTCTTAGTAGTAGACAATCCTTGATATTCAGGAATTTTCCCCAGGAGTAATATCAGAAATACCTTCATCTTGTGAGAGCTTCCCAAAAATACTGGCTTTTCTCTCATCAAATCTTTCCACTCATCTCTCTTGAGTCCAAAATCATCAATATTGTCATTCTCAGAAGCTCCCAAAAAATCGCGCCTCAAAGAATTTTCGGTTGCACCCTCAGAATTTTTGTGATACTATTAAGATTAACTGGGGTTTATCGCCTATACACATGACTCTTTATTCAACTAAGTTTTCTTATTAGTAGACAATCCTTGATATTCAGGAATTTCCCCCAGGAGTAATATCAGAAATATCTTCATCTTGTGAGAGCTTCCCAAAAATACTGGCTTTTTTCTCATCAAATCTTTCCATTGATCTGTGTTAAGTTCCAAACCACAAACATTCTCATTCTCAGAAGCTCCAGAAAAAAAACGCGCGCCAAAGAATTTTCGGTTGCACCCTCAGAATTTTTGTGATACTATTAAGATTAACTGGGGTTTATCGCCTATACACATGAATTTTTATTCAACAAAAGACAGTATAGTTCATTAGGTCAAAAGGTCTATATAGGTTTGAACAAATACGAATACCTTGATACCTCAATAAAGAGGGGTACTTTCCTTTAATAATACCTCGAATCAGGGTAAAAGATGGATATTTTAATATTCCAATGTCTCGGAAATTCAAGGCTGAACATAGTGCAGTAAAAATACCTTTTCCTCAGATATTAGCAGATAAGAATCTTAAGGAAGTTTCGGCTAAGAGCCGACATGAAAAGGATAATTCCTAGATTTGATGCCAATAAGGCATAATAAATTATTTTTGATTCAGGAATAATTTGATTTGTACTATCGAAGTCCGCAGCAAATTTATCAACAGTTTCCTGATTAATTAACTGTAACTATCTTATTTTAATTTAGTATAAAAGATAAAATATGTTCCATAACAAACCTATTTAATCGGACTATATATCTTAGTATAGTGGTGAATTAAAGAACCAGATTTATATACTTTTTTTATGCAAACATCAACTCATTTTTTCCTGAATAGCCAAATATTAATTAATACTTTCTTCTAAAGCCTTTTTCGCTAATCTAGTCACATAAATCGTCACTACAATCGTAGTAATTAAACCAAGTATATTAATTATCCATTTAGTTAATTCTATAGTCAAATTTGTAGGTTGTTGAGATGTACCAACTAAAGCAATATCACCCATTAAAGAACCAAGATAAACATACATAACTGTTGCTGGAATCATTCCCAAAGAACCCAAAATATAATCCTTTAAAGAAACCCGCATTACACCAAAAGCATAATTTAAAAGATTAAAAGGAAACAAAGGGCAAAGTCTAGTTAAAAAGACAATTTTAAACCCTTCTTTTACCACAGCTATATCAATAGCTTTAAACTTTGGATGTTGACTTAATTGTTGACAAACCCAATCGCGAGATATGTATCTTCCAATTACAAAAGCTATTGTAGCGCCTAAAGTTGAAGCCAAAACAACATAAATTGACCCCCGAAAAACTCCAAATATTACTCCTCCTCCTAGTGTCAAAACCGAACCAGGAATTAATAGTAAAGTAGCTAAATTATAAATAATAATGAAAGTTATAGGACCCCAGAAACCTAGACTTTCGATCCATATTAATGTATTTCTTAAAACTTGTGGTAGGTTAAAATATTTGCCTGTAATAATTAGGCTTGTAACTAGAATAAATAATAAAATAAACTTGCCAATTCTTTTTAATTTTCTACTTCTATTAGTAGTTGTAATTATATTCATAATCTAAAGTAGTTGGGCACAATTAAATGTTACTATTTCATTGCAACTGTAACTGAGTTTAAGGAAGCAATCTTGAGATTATGAACTGCATAAATGTTTTGTTACACAGTTATGTTTATTTAAGCCTACCTTAAATACCATTTCACAAAAGTCGAAAGTCAACTTTAACCAAAAACTTTGAAGTTACATTAATTTCAAGGGATTTGATATTTAAAGTATCAAACTATTTCTGACATATTTCAAGTTAATTGGTAGAACATATAAGAAAAAAATTATTGAGTTTTAAACTTGAATGTATTGATTAACTTCTTAACTATATTTTACCAAAAATATCATTATCAAATTATAATTATCTGAATTAACTATTAATTTTTCCTGAGAATTAATTATCTATAGATAATAGATTAAATATCCCCACATAATTTAATGTCAGTATGTTCGATATTTATGATAAGAAGGTTAAATTTGTAATTATAGCAATTTTTAGGATAGTGAAGTACAGTTTAATACTAATTTATATTCCCTATTCCCTAAAATCCTCAAACTCTTTACCTCATTTTAAATAGAAAAATCTAATGCTAGTCAGACTTTAAACATACCTTAATCTGATTTTAATCATTGTATGTTACGATGCAGTTTAAATTTACATATATTTTGCCAAAATTTTCATTCAATGAGTTTATATTATCGTCTTTTATGGAGTACAATCTTAATATTAGCTAGTATATTTATAACTAACTTAAGCGTCTTAGCATCTACCAAGAAAACCAGTCTTTCGATTGAATCAAATAATAATAACTCTTATAAAAGTCTAGTAGAACAAGCAGAAAAATTAGCACAAAAGACAATCGATCAAGAATTTGCAAATAATCCAGAAATAACAAAAATTACTATTACTATATTAGGAGAACGTAAAAGTCAAATAGTACCTGTTATACGTTCTACTGTATCTCGTTCTGAATGGCAAAAAAATGCAGATATTGATGAATTTACCAGATATTTTGCTGACGCTAAATTGTTGTTAAAGTTTGAGGATGATAGTGATGCTGAAGCTATACCAGAGACTAAATCTCCACTACCAAAATCTCCCCCTCAAGTTCCTGCTCCACCTTCCCCATCCTATGATTCTCAGCCTATAATTCCTCAACCTCAAAAGAAATCTCCTAGACAAAAACCTGGAGCTAATTCTCCAAGATTTCCCACTGATGAAGATGACACAGAAATAATAGATGATTAACAACTAATACAAGTAGAAAGAAGTCATAATAAAAGATTAAAATTTCCGGTAGTCCTGCATTGTAATGGTGAAGATATATATTTTTTAATTTCTTCTCACGCTCCCACACTCCCCACACTCCCCACACTTACCACACTTCCCACACTCTCTCTACCATTACTATGCACCACCACCAAATTTCCGACTTTACTTGTAAGTATTTAGGATTAACAGTCAGTCTTCAGCAAGAAAAATTAATGAACTAAGCATTAGTTTGACTGGTAAGGCTAGCTTTAGTGTTTTTACCGATACTTGATAATTATCGCTCCTTTTTTCCATACTAATTCCTAATTTGATAGCTAATGTCTGAATGCTTACTTTTACTTTGATATTTGATGATTTATCCTGCTAATGTTTCAGTTATTTAATAAGTCAATAGTATAGCAATTCCCATGATGGTGAGGTACAAAATTATAGGTTTTAGGGAACAGGGAATAGGGAATAGGGAACAGGGAATAGAAAAGAAATTAAAGAGCTTGTGTACCTCATAAGCTTGAGAAACGCTATATTCAAAATTAATAATTATTAATTAATATAGCAATCCTAAATAAATTTTCAGCAAAAAACACAATGAATAATTAATAATTACCCCTTCTTGAAACGGATAGGATTGGCGCTTAAGGAATTTTTTTTGATTTATACCCTTGAAAGGGGAGGCTTTAAACCTTAATTGTTGAATGAATAATTAATTATTGACGCTTCAACTATTAATTATTAATTATTAACTATTAATTATCAATTATTCGGTAATATTTTATCGTATAAATTTGGTCTCCAAAACCTAGCAAAAATGGGATTTGGAAACTAAACCCCTACAGTTTTTTTCACAAATTATTTCATATTTCTATCATTATCTATTCTGTAATAGAAGGATTGACTAAAAGGAATTTTTTTCTTTTTTCTCCATAAATAGAGAGTAAGCATTCAGGTATTAGCAATCAGCAATCAACAATAAAAATTAACCTAAATAGCTAAAGTATAGCTGATGATTTTGCTTTGATCCAGACTTTTAATTCTTGCACTACCTCAATCCTAATTCCTCCTCCCAATACAACAAACAAGGAACCCTGAAAGCTTAAAGCTGACGGCTGAATGCTTACAATAGAGAAGCTTTATACCTTAATTTTTCGGTAATGGCGATCGCTATATTTATAACTTTCTAATAATTTCATTTTACCACAACAGTATTACATCATAAAGCTATCCCTACAAGATTGATAAATCTAATCACTAAATTCAAGATAACTCCCATAAAATTTGTAATTATATATCTTCCTAATATTTAGTTAATCTATCCATTAACCAAAACTTAAACAATGCTTTAACTAAATTTAAACAACGCTTTAACTAAATTTAAACCAATGATAAACCAAAGATAAATTGTTATAGATAAACTGCTTGAGGCAGTATTAAAAAAACTGATTAAACAAATAGAATTTAGGTAAAAAATACTGCTAGCAATAGATTCAAAATCCATATCTACCACTTCTCATTAAGAGAAGCTCTAGAAAAAATTTTATGTCCAGACTAACTCGCAGAAAACTATTAATGTTCTTCGGATGTAGCGCAGCAGCTACAGCACTATCACCAAAAATTGGTAACTTTTTGGGTTCCGAAGTAGCTCAAGCTCAAACAGGGGGTTTGAGTTTCACACCCCTAAAATTGGCACATCCTTTAGAAGTTTATGAAAATAGCCCTAGTTTTGTACCTTTAGCAATTGATGGGACAGGAAATACCAGAGGAAATACGATAGGAGCAGGTGTAGATGTAGCACTACAATCCTATCAATACTTTGATGATGTCATAGTACCCCCCGAATATGAAAACTATGTAATTGTTGGTTGGGGCGATCGCGTATTTCCCAACCCAGAAGAATACTTCGGTTATAACTGCGACTATGTAAGCTTTATCCCTATTAATGGTAATCCTGATGATGGCTACCTATGGACTAACCATGAGTATGTCTCCTATCCAATGTCACCATTATTAGCACGCGATGAAGACCTAGCTCCTTTCCCCACTACAGACCAACTTGTACTAGGTTTAGATTTATCTCAAGAAGGCACTTTCACCCGTGGGGAATTTGCTTATAACCAAGGTGGATCTATTGTCAGAATTAGAAAAGATGGTAATGGTCGTTATGCTTCTGTAGCAGATGATGCTAATCGTCGAATACATCTCTTATCTGGACTAGGAATTAACTCTGAACGTTCAGATGGTTATCAAAGCGTTACGTCCTGGGGTACAGCTAGCTATCAGACTGGAGACCAAAACTTCTTAATAGGTACTGGACCTGCTGCTAGTGATGTATTTCCTCTAAGTTCTGATGGACTTGGTAATAGAATTATTGGTACAGCTTTCAATTGTTCTGGTGGTACAACTCCTTGGGGAACAGTTCTGAGTGCGGAAGAAAACTTCCAAGGCAGTGTTACAGAAAGTGTATTACCTAATGGTACTCAAACTGGGTATGATGATGAAGGGATAGGTTTAATCTTTGGTTTAGTTGGTGAAAAGTATGGCTGGATGGTAGAAATTTCTCCAGCAGACCCAAGTTTCCAAAACAGGAAACATACAGCTTTAGGTCGTTTCCGCCATGAAAATATTGCCTTCCGAGTTGAAGCAGGTAGACCATTAGTAGCTTATATGGGAGATGACCGTCGTGGTGGTCATACATGGAAATTTGTTAGTGATGGTATTGTTTCTAATCCTACCGATCCAAGCAACAGCATATTATTTGACAGCGGAACCCTCTATGCTGCACGATTAAATCCTGATGGGAGTGGTCAATGGATTCCATTAGTTCCTGGTACACCTACCAATCCTATATTACCAAGCGAACTTGCTGAAGCTGAATTAAATGCTTTTGGTGAAGCTCAAAGAGATGGTCGTATTCGTCTACCTCAACGTGCTGGTATTGCTGGAGCAGAAGAAAATGGTGGTTCTTTCATCGTAGACCTGACTAATGAAGGTGTACTATCTCAATATCAAGGCCAAACTCTAGCAGATTTTTATCCTAACCAAGGTGCGATTTTAGTTGATGCTTTCTTAGCTGCTAACTTAGTAGGTGCTACTCCAACTGCTCGTCCTGAAGACGTGGAAGTTCATCCTGGTGATGGTAGTGTATTTATCGCCTATACAGATGGTGGACCAGGTGGAGATGGATATCCAGACTCCAGAATCTTTGTTGTTAGTAAATACTTTGCAGATGTTGATGCTATTCAATCTTTTGGCGGTATATACCGAATCATTGAAACCAACAGCGATGCGACAAGTCTCACCTTTAGTTGGTCAGTTTTTGAGCAGAGTGGAGAAGATGGTGCCATCAATGGTGCAGGTTTTGCTAATGTAGATAACCTAGAAATTGATACTCTGGGTAATATATGGGGCGTAACAGATATGTCTACCAGTAGTCATAATGGTTTTAATACTGGTGTTGCTGGAGAGGTAAGAGAGATCGACCACACTCAAACTGGAAGTGTTGGTAACTTGAGAGGAACATTTGGTAACAACTGGTTGTTCTACATTCCTGTTGTTGGACCAAATGCTGGCTTAGTTGTACCTTTTGCTTATGGTCCACCTCGTTGCGAAATTACTGGACCATACTTTATCAGAAATAGTGGTGTAGATGAAACTCTACTATTAGCTGTACAACACCCTGGAGAAAGTTCACCTATTGGGGATGGAGTTCTACTAGGTCGGGATATTGAGATGTTAAATTTAGATGGCACTCTCTTTACTCAACAGCGAAGTGTACCTCGTGGTAGTAATTGGCCTAGTAATACAGGATATGTAGGTAATCCTGGAGGCAGTTTTAATGGGTTACTACCCCCAAGACCTTCTGTAATTGGTGTTACTCGTAGAGACGGTGGTGCGTTTGTTTGACATACTCCCGACGTTACCCTTACGGGACAACGCGGGATTCTTCAGTCTGGGAAACCCTGACCGCTGTTTAGACAGAGGTGATGTCCTCCCCCTGTGTTGACATTGATAATAACAAAATGTACCTAGCTTGTCAAAGGCATATGAACAGCTTATGAAGGTATCCAAATCTTGGCCCTGGCTTTCATCCCGACGCTCCCCTCCGGGAGAGCGCGGGACTTCCCGCCAGGGAAGTTAAAATTTAATATTACAATAACCACTCTACATAGTAGGGGTTAACGGCCGTTAACCCCTACAAATTTTATAGATTCCACCTTTTGCTTAAGTGTTAATCTATGATTTCTCCTTAACTTCTTCTTTTATTGGTAAAGGAAGTTGAGCAAAATCTGGTAATCTTACTAGCTCTTTTTCCTTCTCTTTAATTGCCATTGGTAAACGTAGAGGTTCTGGTATTTCTTCAATCAGATGACCAGCTACAGGTAATGTTCTTTCCAAATCATCCAACGGTCTAGGAATAACCATCACAGCATTTAGCTCTCCAATTCTTTCAGCTTCGTGCATTCCAGCTTCTACAGCTACCGCCACATTAGAAACCGAACCCCGAACAATAGCAGTACACAAACCTGCACCTGTAGTTTCATAGGAAGTTAACTGTACATCAGCAGATTTCAGCATAGCGTCACAAGCTCCCACCATTGCCGGAAAACCTCTAGTTTCTATCAGACCAACTGCCTTATTTCTAAACTCAGTAGAAACTCTACCTTGAGATAGTCTAAATAAAAGACTGCCAATAGGTAATACAACTTCTAAATTAGGTAAAGGTCGAGGAATGACAGTCTTAGAAATAAGTTGTCCAAATTTTTCGGCTGTTTCTGCTCCAGACTCTACTGCTATACGAACATCTGCTATACCACCACGAACTACCGCCGTACAATATCCACTACCAATTTTTTCATATCCTACCAACATTACGCCAGAGGACTTCAGCATCATGTCAGCAGTACCAACTATGGCCGGAAAACTTCGAGTTGTTACTAAACCAAGAGCAGCATCTCCAAACTTGATTGGGGATTCAATAGAGTCTAGCTTATAATCATTGTGGGTTTGTATTTTCATTTTCTACCTCTTTACTTCGGCGTAGTAGTTAACCCACCTAACTCTCTCCAACATTCTAGCTGATGGTCTTTAGGGCTACTTTGAGAATTTTTTATATGAACAGGAATTACGCAAAATATTAAATTATACACCATCTGTAGGGGTGATGTCCTAGGCAATGCTGCCTCTTCCAGAGGATCTGCGCTAATGCTAACGCGAATCACCCCTACTAAATATGTCGGTTCTGCGTAAGTCCTGATGAAATTAAAAATATAAACTGGTTTAGTTAACCTATAATTAGAGTGAAAATTCTCACCAGTGTAAGTTTTCAGAATTAAGAAGTTAATTTTTAGAAATTATTAATTACTTTTTGTCCCTAAAAGATAGAAAGTTTTTTTAGGTATGTCTCTACTTAATTTTAGATTATATTATATTTTTAGAACTTACGCAAAGACCATGTATATAGCGTTCAAAACTATAACTTTATAGTTTCTTGACTCTATATATAGTACCTCTCCGTAAGTCCTGATTTTATTTATAACGATCAAGTTATCTACTACTACCAAATAAGTGTGTTATTGTCAAACAGAAATTTTCTGTTTATCTGCTAAAAACTTCAGTAGTGCCAAAATTTAGTATCAAGTCTGGGTAAGAAAATATTTTTAGTCTTCATCATCAGGATGAGGACTCAAAGAATTTTTATGAGGAAATAAAGTCTTCATTATCTGGTTGACATACTCCTTACCATAAATTTGAGGATCTATATTTGGAGATGCTTCTTCTTGTAATTGAGTATTAGCTTGTTCAGTTTCTGTGTCAGTTTCCTCTGAAGATGAAAAAGTATTTGCTGATTGTAATTGAGTATTAGCCTTTTCAGTTTCTATCTGATTTTCCTCTGAAGATGAAGAAGTATTTGCTGATTGTAATTCAGTATTAGCTTGTTCAGTTTCTGTCTGATTTTCTGTATGATTTTCCTCTGAAGATGAAAAAGTATTTACTGATTGTAATTGAGTATTAGCTGGTTCAGTTTCTGTATGATTTTCCTCTGAAGATGAAAAAGTATTTGTTGATTTTAATTGAGTATTAGCTGGTTCAGTTTCTGTCTGATTTTCCTCTGAAGATGAAGAAGTATTGGCTAAATTTGAACCATTATTATTTTCCTGGGTTTCATCTGAGGATAGATAACTTTGAGCTGACCCTTGATGAGGTAAAGATGTAGTAGAATTATCTAAAATTTGTCGTCCTGAATTGCCAATAATAGAAGCAGGTAATACAACCTTATCTACCTCCACATCTTCTTCTATAATAGTAGCCAAAGCACCAACACAAGCATTAGCTCCAATCTTACTCTTACCAACTAATAAAACTCCCGAACCAATAGTAGCTCCCGATTCAATTTCGATATTGCCCTGGTAAGCATGAATAATAGCTCCCATACCAATACAAACCCCCGATCCAATAATAATCTGACAGTTATCAGCAGCTTGAATAATAACACCAGGGGCGATCGCCACACTTGGATCGATTTTTACATCACCACTAACAAAAGGCTCAATATTAGTTATATGTTGTAGTGGTGCCAACTGCATAAATACTCCTTTTTATAATAATCGTTTTCAGCATAAAATATTAGTTCATTAATTAATAATTGATAATTGATAATTACCTGTAGTTAAAACCGTAACCCAATTGAATATAAGAAAATCTCGGTATTGCGTCAAGGAAGTATGAGAGACCTCCGAACATTTGGAGGAATAATTGTACCTATAAGATAACAATGGCAACAAACCTTATGCCTTCTTAATAACTCAAATATTCGTAGGGGTTTGGTTTCCAAACCCATTCAACTGGACATGATATTACCGTTTACTGATGCACAACCAAAATCTCCTAGCACTTTTCTCTTCGTCGATTGGATATACAGCCGAAACGACCACTTTTTTTACCTTCAAAGGGAGAGCTAATCAAGCTAAATTATTTAATTAATAATTATTCGGCAATAAAAGTTAATTTAATCTAAATTTTCCAGAAGTAAATGAATATTATTTTGCAGTTGCAAAAGAGGAGGTTCATCAGGATTTTCATCCAAATCTTTAACTAACCAATATTCAATTTTATCAACCCATTCAGGAAACTTAGACTCCATTAAAGGACGATGAGCAACTTCATCAACAGCAATAACTTGATTAGCATTTTCTAAATCTGTTTGTTGAACTTGCATTGGTTCCCTCAAAGATACAGAATCAATCTGAATATCTAAAGACTTCAAAGCTTTAATAACCTCTGATGAAATAGCCCCCACATTACCAGATTCTGGATTAACATTCAAACCCCGCGAATCTGCTTCCCATTTTACCCCTTTTTTTGAGGCTAAATCATTGAAAAAATACTCACTAAATCTACTGCGATAATAATTACCCGTACAAAGAAAGAGAATTTTTTTCATAACTATTAATTATCGTTTTATCAAGCATGAGAAACTTGCAAATAAAACTTTTAATTATTGTGGCTAAGTTCCTAAAATATTAGGCTAAGTATTAATAGGTTGTAGGTTCTAGGTTATTGTTTTTAGGTAATATTATGTGCCCCCTCCGGGGGAGCTACGAATTGCCGATAATCACTTATAATAAAGTTTTTGTTTGTAGTATAGATATCAGCCCTAACTCTAGATAGGGCTAGCAGCTCTACTACGAAGCTCTAATTATAGTAACTATTGAATCGAACATAATATAACAATATTTTACCCAACATCTAATTTAAAGGTACATTTGTAACACAGACTTCCAGCCTGTAACAAGTCAGGATGCTTGTGTTACCAAAAATTTTGTACCTCACTAACTCCGAAATTGCTGTAAACAC
>NZ_JBNHEQ010000260.1:6136-14743 GCF_050016015.1 Dapis hubbardiae BLCC-M172 | reverse complement strand
TAAAAGATGAAAATTTCACTCTTATATATAGATAGTGAAAAATTTGCCAGATACTTTTCCAGAATATCTGCTCTTTCTAGAGATAAGTAGATATTTTTTGAAGTAGAGCGATCGCCTCAACCATCCTCTCAACTTTTTGCCAGTTTTCTTAAAAGATGAAAATTTCACTCTTATATATAGATAGTGAAAAATTTGCCAGATACTTTTCCAGAATATCTGCTCTTTCTAGAGATAAGTAGATATTTTTTGAAGTGGAGCGATCGCCTCAACCATCCTCTCAACTTTTTGCCAGTTTTTGTTAGAGATGAAAATTTCACTCTTATATATAGATAGTGAAAAATTTGCCAGATACTTTTCCAGAATATCTGCTCTTTCTAAAGGTAAGTAGATATTTTTTGAAGTAGAGCGATCGCTCTTTTTATCAAGACGTTTTTCTGTGTTTCAAGGTTGACGCGCCACTACTGCCTTGTCAAGACTAAAATACACCGAGTCGTAATGTGGTACGAATAATCTGCTTTGAATTCTCTTTTTGGTCTGCCCATGTCTTTTCAGTTATCAGTTCACAGTTATCAGTTATCAGTTAGTGAGAGTATTTGTCGTATTGGTCAACTCCTAAAACGACACTTTATGGGCTACTTTGTACCATCCAGTAGTTTCCTATTCTGACTCCTGACTCCTTTCTCCTGACTCCTCCTGTGCCAGGTATCAAATGAAATAGTGATAATTTCGGCACTTCATGCTTTCTATTCTCTGATGGTTGCTTTTGATAGCTAGCATAAAACCATCGAGTGTGGTAATTTTTTGTTTGTGACAACCCGCCGTCGGCGACATTTTGCCACATTCATTATTTCTCTTTTTTCTTTTCTGGCCACTTCTTTTCCTTTTCCCTCTTCTCCAATTGCTTCCTTAGCTTTATTAGCTCCAGGTCTGGGTCCTCCCACTCGTATTTAGCGTCTAAGGGCATACCATGTGTCATGATGCTTCCCACACTCATAAGACCGCCGGTGCATGCCTCCAATTCTTTATCAGAGAGAGGAGAGAAGGTCTCTCTCTCCGAGGGTGTGGTGGAGGAATTCTTGTGGTGGGAGCAGCTGGAATTAGGGTTGGTTGCTCTGTGAGTAGTGGTACAGTTCTTGTCGGCATACATTTCGTTGTTATTTGGCATTTTCATTTCATTTTGTTTTCTGTTTTCTAATTACTTTTGGTGTCTGAACATTTTAACACTTTTTAATAGAAAAAATAATTAAATTATTATTAAATTAATTAAGCCAACTGACGATTAACCAACTTCCTAAAAAACCCCTCCTGTTCCATCAACTCATCAAAACCTCCCTTTTGCACTACCCTTCCCTGAGACATGACATAAATAACATCGGCATTCCGAATGGTACTCAAACGATGAGCAATAACCACCCGCGTCACATTCAACTGCTCCAAACTCTCAGTGACGATCGCCTGAGTTTTATTATCTAAAGCACTCGTCGCTTCATCAAACAAAAGAATTTTCGGCTCTAATATCAACGCCCGCGCAATCAGCAACCTTTGTCGCTGCCCTCCAGAAAGATTACTTCCTCCCTCACTTACTACGGTGTGCATTCCCATTGGCATTTCTTCAATATCATCTGCAAAACCTACTTTCTGAGCTGCTTCCCATGCTGTCTGCGGACTTACCAACTCACCACTACTGATATTTTCATAAATACTGCCCGTCATCACTTTCCCATTTTGCAGCACTACTCCTAATTGTTGTCTGACTGCCTCTAAGTCTAATTCAGCTAAATTTTTACCATCATAAAAAATATTTCCTGTTTGTGGTTGCTCGAAACCTAACAATAAACGGAATAAAGTAGACTTGCCACTCCCAGACGGACCAACAATGGCGACAAATTCTCCTGGTTTTACTTCTAAACTAATATTATGGAGTACGGTGGTGACATTAGTTTCTGGGATATTTTTATCGGCAGTTTCTGTTGTTAATTTAGATTTTTGATGATAACTAAAAGTGACATTTTCGACAGAAATACCACCTTGTAATTCTCCGGGGTGAGCTAAATTAGGATTATATTCAATGGGAGAATCTAAAATACTTTTTGCTCTTTCCCACAAAGGCACAATACCGATAACATCAGTAATAGTATTACTCAAAGAAGTTACACCACTAAGAAACACAGCCATGGCGGAATTAAAAGCAATAAATGTACCAATATTTAAACTAGGAGTTCCTGTTTTTTGAGCGGAAATAATAATCTGAATAGTAAACCAATAAATCAATATAGAAGTCACGAGAGAGACAACTTTATTAATCACAGAAATAATATCGTTAATCTGAAAAATCCGATTATTAAGTTGAATTTGAGGTTGATATTTTTTACCCCAAACGGCAAAAGCTCTAACTTCAGCAGCAGCAACTCGTAATTTTTGAATGCCATTTATTAGTTGTACGGTTAAACCTTGAATTTTCCCACTCAGCTTTTCTTGTTCTCGTTCAAAACGAATTAAAATTATGCCGGAAATCAAGGTGATCAGGAAAGAAATTAAACCAATAATTAGAACAATTAAGGCTAATTTTCGGCTATATAAAAACATTAAACCCAAATTTAATAGGGAAAATACACCAGTAAAAAGCGTTGTAATAACGGCACTATTTATTAAACTACTAATCTGACTAATTGCAGCAATCCGAGTTAATAAATCCCCCGTACTAAATTCTCGGAAAAAAATCGGATTTAGGCGAAAGAGGCGGTCATAAATTCCAGACTGTAAATTAATTTGCATCCCCTGAGAAACTTTGATAGACATTATTCCTTGGAGCAAATTAAATAAGGATTTTCCTACAGTAACCGCAAGTAAACCTATTGCTATTTGCCATAATAATAATTTGTCGCTGTCAGGAATAGCATTATTAACAATAATGGCACTTGCTTGAGGAGTAATCATACCCATCAGACTAATTATTGTGCCTAAAATCATTACTTTTATTCCATCCCATTCATAACTTTTGATGGCGAATAAAAATATCTCCCAAACATTTTTTACTTGGAAAGGGAAGGGGCGATAAAAAGTAAATGCTGTTGATGATAAAGTAGCAGCAACTTTTTGATTTATGGGAAGAGAAGTTTGAGTTTTTGGGTTGTAGAGAAGGTATTTATTTTCGCGGGGTAATAAAGCAACGGGTATATTTTCTGATTCAATCCAACCTAACAAAGCACCAGAATTTTTGTGCCACCATTTATCTCTTAGTTTTACTTGTCGCATCCGACACCGGGAAGCTTTAACAATCTCTTGTAAATCTTGTTGATAATCGGCAGGATATTTTTTTTCTGGGGGGATATTTTGGAAGTTTTTTGTCTGTGTAGATGGTGGTTTAATTTCTATTTTACTGGCGCGTCCTATTGCTCCGACTGCTATTAATAATAAGTCGTTAAAGTTGGAGGTTATGGAGTTAGTTGTTGCTTGATTGTATAAGACAGAAACAAAATTTTGCATCGTTTCTGCTTGACTACGTTGATTATAGGTTTTGAGTTGTTGAGAGTTGAATATTTCTGTTTGTTCTTCTGCCAGAATAAGTTGGTGGAGATAATTGCAAAAATTATTGTTAATTGAAACAATTTGGGAAAAATTAGGATGTTCAGATTCTGCAAAAGATGGCAAAGAAAAATCATTCGGTATTGAGTCAACAGATTCATCTACAAATTCATCTTTTTGACTTTGAGATTGCTTCTCTTCTCTCGCAACGCTACGCACTTTTGAATTTTGACTTGTAATAAATTCATACTTTTGAATTTGAGATTGCTTCTCTTCGCTCGCAACGCTACGCGCTTTTGACTTTTGAATTTTCAAAAGGCTATCTAACCATTTTTCGACTAAAGGAATAGACAAACTATTCAAATTTTCAGTTAAATCTGTGTTGGTAATATTAATCTGAATTAATTCGGCTTTTTCCAAAGCAATTCCTAACAATTTGCCTTGAGTATGAGCATCGCAATTAAAAATTAACTCTCCCGGTTTAACTGTAAATAAATAATGACGATTTTCGATTAATTCTCCCGCTGATTCCAGAGAATAAAATATTTCTACTTCCCCAGATTTTACTAACCAGATAATTTGGGGATATTCAAAAATTAGAGGTTGATTACCTTCTAGGAAATAATTTTCTCCTTTACCTTCTAAATCTGCTAATAAAGGAGTAGAAAAAACAGAATTTTCAGAAATATTTTCCTGTCGTATTTCTCCATCTATTCCCGACACCCAATTCTCTTCTTGATTCAGAATTATGAATTCTGAATCCTGACTCCTTCTTTCTTTATTCTGACTCCTGAATCCTTCTTTCTTTATTCTGACTCCTGTCTCCTGAATCCTGAATCCTTCTTTCTTTATTCTGACTCCTGACTCCTGACTCCTGACTCCTTCTTCCTTCCTTCTTCCTTCCTCCACCTCCAATAATTCCCGATAATAAATACCCTCATTCCAAAGTTGTTTATGAGTACCCCTTTCTAATACTTTTCCTTCTTTTAAAACCAGAATTTCATCACAATCTCGAATCGTACTTAAACGGTGTGCGACAACAATACAAGCACAACCTCGACGACGTAAATTACGATCGATAATTCTTTCAGTTTCCGCATCTAAACTACTCGTTGCTTCATCCAAAATTAAAATTCTAGGATTATTTACCAACGCCCTCGAAATTTCCAAACGTTGTCTTTGACCCCCCGATAAATTCACCCCACCTTCCAGCAAATTAGCATCATAACCACCAGTTAAAGTCATAATAAATTCGTGAATATTTGCATCCTTACAAGCTTGAACTAAAGCAGAATTACTAATAGTTGGATTCCATAAAGTTAAATTTTCTCGAATCGTTCCTTCAAATAAAAATATATCTTGCGCCACCATTGACACAGACTTTGTTAAAACCGAACGAGGAATTTCTTGACGGGAAATATCATCAAATAAAACTTCTCCTAATTTAGGTTGATATAAACCACAAACTAAATTAGCAATAGTTGATTTTCCAGACCCACTTTTTCCTACCAAAGCAACTCTTGAACCAGGTTTAATTAACAAATTAAAATTTTCAATTAATGGAGGTTTTAAAGGATTATAACCAAAAGTAATATTTCTCAATTCTACTTTACCTTTTAAGAGAGAAGTAGGGAGGTTGCATGCAACCTCCCTAGAAGGTACGTCCGTATAAGGTAGGGGCGAACGGCCGTTCGCCCCTACAGATTCGCCATTCGCCCCTACAGGTTTTTCCTGCTCATTTCCTTCTTCAATAATAGAATTTTCTACAGCTTCAGTAATTTCAATATCTTCATCAATAGGATGATCTAAAACATCATCAAGACGTTCCAAACTTGCTTCTAACTCTTGTAAACTACTGCCAAAATTGATTAATTCTGCCAGAGGGTTTAAAAAACCAGAAGCTACAGTTTGAAATGCCACTAACATCCCAATACTCATTTCCCCTGCCATTACTTTTAACCCTCCCAATACTAAAATTATCGTAGAAGTAAGAGTGCTTAAAAATGTTGGTAAAACAGTTAAAACCTTAGTTTGAATATTTAACTTTTGCTCCTCATTCATCACCTGAGAATATATTCCCAAAATCCGCGCAAAAATATAAGATTCTAAACCCCCCGCCTTCAGACTTTCAATTGCTCCTAAACTACCCAAAAGATAACCAGATAACTTTCCTTTTTTTTCACTCAAATTCAGAGTCGCTTCAATCCGAAATTGTCGGAGCCAATATAATGCTGCCACATTAATCAAACCAAAAACTATAGTAATTCCAGCTAAAATTCCATTATAAAAACTCATTAAAACGGCATAAAATACCAACATTATTGTATCAATTAAAGTATTTGCAACTTGACTCAATAATTGCACAGTTTGGTCATTAAAAGCAGCACGAGAACTAATATCTCCAGCAAATCTTTGGGCATAAAACTTCATCGGCAACCGCAACAAATGCCACATAAACTGACTATTCATCGTAATCGAAAGTTTAATAATTAACTTCCGCAAAAAGAGATATTGCATTCTGGCAATAGTAAATTGTAGAATCGTTGTTACAGCCATTCCTAACAGTAAAGGGCGCAGCCAATCTTGAAAACCCTCCACTAAAACTTGGTCAACAAAAACCAAACTAAAAGCCGGAATAATTAAGCGAATTAAACTAAGGAAAAAACCAGCAACAAAAGTAAAAGCAAGAGCAGTTTTCGAGTTTCGTAAACGAACAGCTAAATAAACAATAAAATTTCTTTTTTTTCCTCCTTTAACAAACTCTTCTCCCGGTTCCATCTGCAAAACAATACCACTGTAAGATTTCGCAAATTCTTCCTTACTAACTTTCCGCCTTCCCAATGCCGGATCGTTGAGATAAGCAAACTTTTTATCAAAACCTTCTACTACCAAAAAATGATTAAATTTCCAAAAAATAATCACAGGTAAATCAGTATTTTCCAAGAATTCAACAGTGCTTTTTCCACCCTTAGCTGTCAAACCATATTCCCTTGCCGTTCTCACAATTTGACCAGCATTAGTACCATCTCGACTCACGCCACATTTACTGCGCAACTCCATTAAAGGAACTTCACGTCCATAATATTTAAGAATAATACCCAAAGATGCGGCGCCACATTCAGTAGCTTCTCGTTGTAAAAAAGGTTTCGTTTTTATTCTCATACCGTTTCATTTCAAGTCAAAATTCAAAAGTCAAAATTCAAAAGTAAGAATTTTTAAGTTTAAAGTTAGAAGTCAAAATTATTCAATTCATTCAAAATTGTTCAAGTCAAAATTCAAAAGTAAGAATTTTTAAGTTATAGTTATTCTGGTTTATACTGAGACAATAATTTCTGGCTTTCAAAGGATTTCAAGCTCAAAAAATGTTTCATTCTTATTCAGAATAACTATAAAAGTTAAAAAGCAAAAGTAAGAGTTTTTAAGTCAAAAGTCAAAAGTCAAAATTCAGAAGTAAGAATTTTTAAGTTTAAAGTTAAAAAGCAAAAGTAAAATGAAAAATCATATACCTATACCTATTACAGAGAGAACTTTTGAATTTGCAGTTAGAATTACTAAACTTTGTAATCTTTTAGACCAGCAACCAGGAACACCGAGATTACTAGCTAATCAATTATTTAGGTCTGGAACATCAATTGGAGCTAATCTAGTAGAATCACAGTCAGCTCAGAGTACCAAAGATTTTATTAGTAAGCAAGAAATATCTCTCAAAGAAGCAAGGGAAACCCGATATTGGTTAAGATTACTTATTGAAACTGATATGATAGAATCTGAAAAAATAGCCAAGCTTTTAGACGAATGCGAACAACTTATTAAAATTCTAGCTCAATCCATAGTTACGAGCAAAAAAAAGCTGAATAATTAACTTATTACTTTTAACCTAAAATTTCTTACTTCAATTCTATGACTTTTGAATTAAAAATTTCTTACTTCAATTCTATGACTTTTGAATTAAAAAATTCTTACTTTTGACTTTTGACTTTTGAATTAAAAATTTTTGACTTTTGAATTTTGAATTAAAAATAATGCCTTACAGTGATTTTACATTACCCAAAATCCAACAAGAATTTTCCTTGAAAATCCAAGAAAAAGTCGATTTTTTTGCCAATACTTCCGAAGTTCAACCAAGCGATTTTTTAAAACAAACATTACAAAATAACTTACCATTAGCTTTAGCAATTAATACAGAAAAAGCGCGCTCAGAAATGATAATCGCCCCGATTTTAATAGAATTAAGAAAAATCCTAAATAATCAAATTAGCCTCTTTTCTGGAACAGAATTTAATGTTGATAATACCAGAGGATTAAACGGTACTTGTGACTTTCTCATTAGTCTTGATCCAGAACAACTATTTATAAAATCTCCCGTTTTTGCTATTGTCGAAGCTAAAAAAGAAAACTTAAATGCTGGATTAGGGCAATGTCTGGCAGAAATGATTGCCGGACAAATATTTAATCAACAACAAGGCAATCAAATTTCTACTATTTATGGGGTTGTGACTACAGGAAATATTTGGAAATTCTTACAATTAGAAAATACAGAAGTTCACATCGATCTAACAGAATATGTTGTTAATAACTTAGAGAAAATTTTAGGAATTTTATCCCTAGGAATTAATAGATATCTGCAGAAGGGAGTAGGGAGTAGATTCATTAATTGATAATTGATAATTGATAATTGATAATTACCTCTCCCTAAAAGGGAGAGGATTGACGAATAACGAAAAGATTTATTTTTTTTCCCTTGAAAGGGGAGGCTTCAAGGCGTGAATGGTCTAATTATTTAATTGTTTAATTATTAATTATTTCGGTAAAGAATAGATGATTATTTATATAGGATAATCGTTCTTATTTTGTATTTTTGACTTTTGACTTTTGAATTGATTAATTCTCACTTTTTAATTTTGAATGCATGAATTTTGAATTGATACATTCTTACTTTTGACTTTTGACTTTTGAATTTTGAATTGACATTGCTTTTGACTTTGGAACTGATTATAATTGATTAATTCTTACTTTTGACTTTTGACTTTTGAATTGACATTGCTTTTGACTTTGGAACTGATTATAATTGATTAATTCTTA
>NZ_JBNHEQ010000260.1:0-6036 GCF_050016015.1 Dapis hubbardiae BLCC-M172 | reverse complement strand
CTTTTGACTTTTGACTTTTGAATTTTGAATTGAATCCTCGCTCTGGATATACTCTACCTGTATTCGCTTGTGCTACCGCTGTAGCTGCCCTCCGTTGGCTACATCAAAATATCTCGTCTTTGTCTACCGTATCAATTAATTTACTAGAACCAGCAGAAATTATCGATATCCCTATCGAACAGGTAGCTTTACTAAAAAATAATACTGCTTTAGCTATTACTCGTTCCGATCCCGGTAATAATCTCGATCTAACTCACAATACTCCTGTTTGGGCTATGGTGGAATTGGCCACAGTTTCCCTAAGTGATGCTTCAGAACAAATTGTAATTATAGGTGGAGCAGGTATTGGACAGAATATTCATTCTGGGGAAGCAGCTATATATAGTTACGCGCGACGACTGCTGCAAGAAAATCTTCAACCTTTGCTCAATTCCAATGAACAAATCAAAGTCACTATTATTTTACCAGAAGGTCGTCAATTAGCAACTCGAACTTCTAATTCTGCTTTTGGTATAGTTGAAGGTCTTTCTCTTTTAGGAACTACCGGACTTTCTCAACCTTTGAGTGTACCTGGGCAACTCGAAGCTTACCAGGAAGAACTACAACAGAAGGCAGTGCAGTTTAATAGTTTGGTGTTTTGTATAGGGGAAAATGGTTTAGATATAGCAAGAAAAATGGGTATACCCCTACAACAAACCGTCAAAACAGCTAACTGGTTAGGCCCAATGTTGGTTGCTGCTGCTATTGCCGGAATAGAGTCTATTTTATTATTAGGTTATCATGGCAAATTAATTAAATTGGCTGGTGGGATTTTTCATACTCACCACTATCTAGCTGACGGACGATTAGAAATTCTCACAGCTCACTGTGCAAATATAGGTTTGCCCACTTCTGTGCTACAAGAAATTTTTGCTTGTAATACTGCTGAGGATGCTTTAAAACTGCTGCGGAACTTAGATATAAATGGGGAAAATTACTGGGTGGATAGGGTGTATGGGGCGATTGCCTCGAAGATTGACCAACGTTGCCAAGCTTATATTTTTAATCATAGTCAAAAAGAGGTCCAAGTAGGTTCGATGCTGTTTGACCGCGATCGGCAAATTTTCTGTAAAACTGAAGTCGCTGATACAGTTTTTTCTCAAATTTGTTATGCTATTAACAATAGCCTGAGCTAGAGTTAGGGTATTTTATGAGGAATTAATAATAGTCTATGGGGATGCGAAACACTATTTATCTCCTTTGTGTCCCTAACTAGAATGATTATATGGTTTCAAAGCTAATTATCATTCTTGGGTTAAAATATCAAAATATTTTTCCAATAGCCATTGTTTGCTAAAAACTCAGCCAATAAACTGATCCCCATTATTAATTCACTCAAATTAACCTGTTCCAACTAGGTTATCGGTAATTGATAGTATACAAACTTTTATATATTGTAGTGGTTTGGTGACTAAACCCCTACCAAACTTAGAAACTGTTTGTAAACTTATAAAAACCTCTTTCCAAACCTTTCTCCTACAGGGAGAGAGGCTTTAAAACACCCATTCCCTTGTCGGGAAGGGGGACAGGGGGGTTAGGTTGTTAAGATTGATCTGTTCTATGCAGTACCGATCAAACAGCTTCTTAGAGTTTTTGACAAAGTGTGGAGAAATAAATTTTCCTCACGAAAAACTACTTATACCCCGACAAGCTGAGGCTGACAAGTCAAAACTAAGGAAAATTAACCTCACCAATCTAGTATAATAGCATATTAACCGTGACTCTAACAACACAAAAACAAAAAAGTTCAGATTCTCTCACTCAGTTTAACCGTCAAATGATCGTGATTCTGGACTTTGGTTCTCAATATTCAGAACTTATTGCTCGCCGAATTCGGGAAACTCAAGTATATTCAGAGGTTATTTCCTACCGCACAACTGCTGCAAAACTAGCAGCTCTTAATCCCAAGGGAATTATTCTTTCTGGAGGGCCTAATTCTGTTTACGATGAAGGGGCACCTCATTGCGATCCCGAAATTTGGAATCTGGGAATACCTATTTTAGGTGTGTGCTACGGTATGCAGTTAATGGTACAACAACTTGGCGGAGAAGTCAAACGCGCTCAGTTAGCTGAATATGGTAAAGCATCTCTCTCAATAGACGATCCGACAGATTTGCTGACGAATGTAGAAGAAGGCACAACTATGTGGATGAGTCATGGAGATTCTGTGACCAAAATGCCTTCTGGTTTTGAAGTATTAGCTCATACAGATAATACTCCCTGTGCAGCGATCGCTAACCATGAGAAAAAGCTCTACGGTACTCAGTTTCACCCAGAGGTAGTTCACTCTATTGGCGGTCAAGCTTTGATTAGAAATTTTGTCTACCATATCTGCAAGTGTGAAGCAACTTGGACGACAGAAGCTTTTGTGGAAGAAGCAATTCGAGAAATTAGAGCTAAAGTAGGGGATAAACGAGTATTATTAGCATTGTCTGGAGGAGTTGATTCTTCAACCTTAGCATTTTTACTGCACCAGGCGATAGGCGATCGAGTAACTTGTATGTTTATTGATCAAGGGTTTATGCGCAAGTATGAACCGGAGAATTTGGTACAAATATTTCGCGAGTCTTTTCATATATCAGTTGAATATGTAAATGCTCGCGAGCGCTTCTTAAGTAAACTCGAAGGAGTTACCGATCCAGAACAAAAACGCAAATTAATCGGACATGAATTTATCAGAGTATTTGAAGAAGAGTCAAAACGTTTAGGACCTTTTGATTATCTGGCTCAAGGTACTCTTTATCCAGACGTGATTGAATCTGCTAACACTAATGTTGACCCCAAAACAGGGGAGCGAGTAGCAGTAAAAATTAAGAGTCATCACAATGTTGGCGGTTTGCCGAAAGATTTGAGATTTAAGTTAGTCGAACCTCTGCGCAAACTTTTTAAAGATGAAGTCAGAAAGGTGGCGCGTTCCATTGGTTTACCAGAAGAAATTGTGCGACGACATCCTTTTCCTGGTCCGGGGTTAGCTATTCGGATTTTAGGGGAAGTGACAGACGAACGGTTGAAAATATTACGGGATGCTGATTTTGTTGTGCGGGATGAAATTAAACAGCAAGGAATGTATCACGATTTTTGGCAAGCGTTTGCGGTGTTGTTGCCTATTCGCAGTGTGGGGGTAATGGGAGACCAACGTACTTATGCTTACCCCATTGTTTTGCGGTTTGTTTCTAGTGAAGATGGAATGACTGCTGACTGGTCTCGCGTACCTTACGATCTTTTGGAAAGTATTTCTAACCGCATTGTGAATGAGGTTAAGGGTGTTAACCGGGTGGTGTATGATATTACTTCTAAACCTCCTGGAACTATTGAATGGGAGTGATATCAAGTCAAAATTCAAAAGTCAAAAATTAGAAATGTATTGTAGGTTGGGTTGCGCTTTCGCTTAACCCAACACCACCAGGGTGAAATTCGGAAGTCAAAAGTCAAAAGTCAAAAGTCAAAAGTAATACTAACTGAGTTTGAATATTTGTCTTTAGTGTACTGTAGTAGATTGAAACAACTAATAGGTGTGCATTAGGGCGGGTTTATATAAATCTTAGAGTAAGCATTAAAATTCTAGTTAAAACCCGCCCCTACTATTGCACCATTTTAGTTGTATAGTAGGGGCGGGTTTCCCCGTTAAATTAACGCGAGTTTTCACCTAAAGTTAGATAAACCTGCCCCCCAATGATGTAACGCACAATTGAATATGTGTCGGTCTAGTAGGTTAGGTTAAGCGTATCTCGCAACCCAACACAACCGGAGTTCTTGGCTTTCTTGCTACCTTGATGTGGGGCGGGGCGGGCGAGTGATGAATTAATATCATGTATCAATATTTTTGCTCAAACCCGCCCCTACAATTTTTCATACGTTGATGGCGTAGGGGCGGGTTTCCCCGTTAAATTAACGCGAGCTTTCACCTAAATTTAGCTAAACCCGCCCCCCAATAATGTAACGCACAATTGAATATGTGTCAGTCTAGTAGGTTGGGTTAAGCGTATCTCGCAACCCAACACAACCGGAGTTCTTGGCTTTCAGGCTACCTGTTTCAAATAAACCAATCTAATTGGAGAATGTTGGGTTTCGTACCTCAACCCAACCTACAACTGATAACTGAAAAGAGAAGGGGAAATTCCCCTATCTTCGTGGTTTCAATCACTTTTTATTTATTAGTCTTTCTTTTGCTGCCTAGCAAAACACCACCTAATGTGATAAAACCTAAAATTAGGCTTGGTTCTGGGGTACTGACCAACTCCAAATCTTCGTCTTCATAACCATTATATACATACTTACCCTCGTACTTCGCAAAATATTCAAAATCCTCCCCGGTATCGAAAGAGTTGAAGGCTCCTGAAATAGTATCATACGAAAAAGAAGCATAGGTTTCGTTCAACGAGTTAACTAGTCCATCTGATACCACCACTCCGTTATATATTTCGCTCCCAGCCGCGGACAAAAAAGAATAAGACCACGACTCCAACTCCTCTAGGGAAACAATATTGTCGGACTCCGCCTGGTCATCATAAGACCAAGTCATATTTAAAGATTCTCCACTCACAAAGTCGAATGTCGTCTCTGAGGATTTCAGTAACGCCTGGGCTGGTTGTGCTGATAGTGCTGCTAGAGAAATGCTAGCTAGGTTTGTTAGAGCAATTTTGCGGCTGATTGACATGGATTTTGACATAATTTTTATTACTTTGGTTTGTGGGTGAATTTTTAAGTCATTCTAAAGTAGATGACTATTGTATATTGTGTAAAGTTGTTATTTTTGCCTGCCAGAAAGAACGCGTTGGCGTTCAGTCGGGTTGCGAGCGGTGATTTCTCAACTACCAACATATTCATCATATTCCGCCCCCCCTTAGTGTCAAGAGGGTTTCGCTAACTTCATCAAATCTTCATCAAATCAGTGAAATAGTCCCAAATCTTTACTGAATTTTACTTACGAATTACGCGGATGTAGTGTTGGTATTCTCCGTAAAGTTACCTGATTCTTGACTTTGCGCTTTGCTTTGTCATGGTGTAGCGATAGTCCCTGTAGATCCCATGGATAAAAGTCGGGCTTTATGTATTGCGATCGGCGATCGAACATTACATTATTTATAGTACCTTCACTCATTAACCCGACTTAGTAACTGTGGAAACTTAGATGGTATAATATCTAAACCTAGGGAAAATTTTGTTATGGCAAATATTTCTGCACAACACTCCAACCTGTCAAAGATACTGTCGCGAAACTAAATAACAGAATAATATTAGTCGTGATATGAACCGATCGCGCCCAAGTTTGTTTAGCATTAATCTGAGTTGCACTCCAGGCCGAAACTAACACCAATGTCACGACTGTTAAACCAGCAGGTAAATGAGCAGAATGACCTAAGTTACCATAATAGCCAATAGTTCCCACTAAACCAATTGCCAGTAACAAAATTACGAGAAATACCATTGTGCCGCCAATAATATAATGAAATGGTCGCAACCATTGAGGACGTTTTTGTTTGTTATGGCGAGCAAAAAACATCCAACCACCAGTCACTGCTAATAATGAGTAAGCAAATAGGGAAAGACCCATAGACCAAGCTGCTATTTTCCACAGCCACAGAAAAGAAGGTAAATTCATATATAATTTAGTTTTGATTATATTTGGACTTTAAAGCAGTTTTCATTGATAGGTCCATACAATGCTTGTAGTAGACTGACACAGCTAAAACTGTGCAGAGCGCTTTTTTCGTAATCACCCCATCCCTCCACCCCCCCACCCCCCTATCACCCCATTTTCTAATGCACCATTTAGGGTGTGTCGGTCCAGTAGTCCAGTAGGGTGCGTTAGACGGCTTAAATTCAGACTATGAAAGGAATTTAGCAATCCGTCGTAACGCACCATTGAATATCTGTCCATCTACTACTAAACCTATCCCAAATATTTCGGTGCGTTACGCTTCACTAACGCACCCTACTAAACTGACACAGCTAAAACTGTGCAGAGCGCTTTTTTCGTAATCACCCCATCCCCCC
>NZ_JBNHEQ010000259.1:0-29704 GCF_050016015.1 Dapis hubbardiae BLCC-M172 | reverse complement strand
TCAGATATATATTATACCCTTTTTTTTACTATTTTTTCACTAAAGTCCCGTTATTGAGTTCTGGGTAGATCCAATTGTTTTTCCACCTCGAATTTTGATGTTAGCTGGTGCTAAACAGGGAAATTATTGCATTTACGATGCCACTGCTAACTACAAACCTTTGTTTGAAAGTGCTATTTATGATGAAGCGCACTCGTGGTTAGTTGAGGATGATTATGAGCGCGTGGATGGTCGTCTTTTGTCTGGAGAAATTTTTTAGTTTGAGGGGGCTTTGTTGCATGACAGTAGCGTTGGCGGAGCAAGTGCGGCAGCTATATCGCAATACCTTTTATATTTGTACCTTACATTCCACCGAACCTGCTGTAATTCATTTCTAGATTTTGCAACGCTCATACAAAAAGCCAGATTAAAGTCCGGCAACAAACAGGAAAATGTGCAGCAAACATCAGACCATATTCTAATAATATTAAATTCGGTTAATACTTAAATTCTGACTAAAAAGGAGGTACTGGGGGCAATAGGAACTTCTGTTATTATTTATAGCAGTTGTCATTACTTTACTGTTAGGAAATTCTCAAATATAGTTACAGCAAAAATTTGGGGCGAATGGCCATTCACCCCTACTTCTGACTTCAGCTATAAGTGATGCTCATAGCCTAATATAAATATAGTGGCAAGAGTCAAAATTTGGACAATAGTCCCAATTAATTAACTGCTAGATGGAGAAATTACAAATTTTCCTAAGAGTGTAAATTTTAATACATACTAGCAATTTTGAATTATCCTTACGGGAAAAAAATTAGCACTTAAACTAAACAAATTTAAAATTAACTGACAAGAAGTAAATGTTAAAGCAAAACATAACAAAAGTTTCTATAGTAGCAGTCGCTTCTATTGGCGCTCTATTAACGGGAGTTTTTCTACCACAACTCACTAGCAATAACAAAATCTCCCAAAACGCCATCGAAAAACTCAACCCAGACTTAGATGTAACAAAATTTGTTTCACTGCCACCAGAGCAACGCCGGAGTAAATTGGAGAGTGCGATAAAAACAGGAAAGTCTCTTAATACAAGTCGCGCTCGTTATATTTTAGCTAACGATCTAATTCAACAGGGACAGGAGGAGTTGGCGATCGCTCAACTTAAAAATCTAGAACAAGAATATACAGCTCTAGCACCTTATGTTCTGGTTAAACGGGCGCAAGCTTACGAACAAATAGGGGAAATAGACAAAGCACAAGAAGTTTGGGAAGAAGTCTTAAAAACCTATCCAGAAGAAGCTGTGGTGGCAGAAGCTTTGTATGTGTTAGGAAAACAAAACCCGGAATACTGGGATGAGGCGATCGCTAAATTTCCTGGTTATCCAACTACGGTTAAAATTGCTCAGGAAAAATTAAAGCAAAATCCTAATCAACCTCAGTTATTATTGCTCATTGCTAAGTATGGTTTTGATGTGCCAGAATATGGCACCGTATTGGAACAACTGAGAACAAAATATGCCTCTGAGTTAACTCCTGAAGATTGGGAAATGGTTGCTTTTGGGTATTGGGAAAAACAGGATTATCCTAAAGGTGCCCTTGCATATCAGAAAGCACCTAAGACACCACAAAATTTATATCGTCATGCCAGGGGGTTGTGGTTAGGGCGAAAAACGAAAGAATCTCGCGAAGCTTATCAAACCTTAATTAATACATTTCCCAATGGGGGAGAAGATACAGCTTTAGGTTTGATCCGTTTGTCGAGGTTGGTAGATCGCCAAGATGCCATACCTTATCTTGACAGGGTAATTGCTAATTTCCCTAGTCATGCACCTGAAGCAATGTTAGATAAGTCTAAGTTACTCGATCAACTTGACTCTGCTCAGTCAGCTTCACTGACACGTCAACAATTATTGAAAGAGTATAATAATTCTGATGCTGCTGCTAAACTGCGGTGGGAGTTAGCCGAACAAGCTGCCAAAGGTGGTGATTTACAAGCAGCTTGGAAGTGGGCGCAACAGTTGACTGTGAATAATCCTGATAGTGAGTTAGCAGCGCAAGCAGGTTTCTGGGTAGGTAAGTGGGCACAACAACTTGGGCAGACAGAGGATGGGAAAAAAGCTTTTGAGTATATGATTTTACGGTATCCTCACTCTTATTATGCTTGGCGATCGGCGGTGATGTTAGGTTGGCCTGTGGGCGATTTTACCACAGTTAGGGATTTATCTCCAGAGGTTGTACATACGAAAGAACGCGATCCACTGCCTTTTGGTTCTGAAACATTGCGGGAACTATATCAGATAGGGCAAGATCGGGATGCTTGGAAACAGTGGCAGGTAGAATTTGAGGAACGGATGAACCCAACTGTTGCGCAACAGTATACTGATGGTGTATTGAGAATTGGTGTGGGAGATAATTTAGATGGTATTTGGATGTTGACTAGCTTGAGTCAACGGAAAAACCCAGAGGAGATAGCTGAGTATAAAGCTTTCAAAGAAAAGCGTACTTATTGGCAAACTTTGTATCCTTTTCCTTATTTAGAAACTATTGTTAAATGGTCTGATAAACGAGAATTAAATACTGTTTTGGTGACTGCTTTAATTCGTCAAGAATCTCGTTTTATGCCGAAGATTAAATCGGTTGTGGGAGCAACAGGATTAATGCAAATAATGCCAGAAACAGGAAAAGAAGCTGCTCAAAAAATTAACCTTGTTAGTTATGATTTAGAGAATGTGAATGATAATGTTAATTTAGGTACTTATTATTTTGATTTTACTCATAAAGAGTATCAGAATAATTCGATGTTGGCAGTGGCAAGTTATAATGCGGGTCCCAATGCTGTTAGTAGTTGGTTAAAGCGGTTTGGGTTTAATGATGCTGATGCTTTTGTGGAGAAAATTCCTTATCCAGAAACAAGGGGTTATGTAGAGTCTGTATTTGAAAATTATTGGAATTATTTGCAGATTTATAATCCTGAAGTTTCTCAGTTAATGGAGAGGCATTATGCTAAATATAATAAAAATAAATAGGAAGAGTATGACACTGATTTTGCCACGGATGTACGGATGATAAGACAGAATTATACACCATCTGTAGGGGCGAATGGCATTCGCCCTTACAAATATGCCAGTTATATCATGTCCGCTGGTATGGGAGCGTGTAAAAATTGGGGAAATATTTACCTTACAGCGCTTTTGCTGATTGATGAACCACATCTTCATAACCAAAACCTTGTAGGGACGTTCCATGGAACGTCCCTACTGTGGTCTACTGAAATGAAAACCGCTGTATGTAAGGTTTTTCCTTTTCTTCTTTCTTCTCTCCTAGATAACTAAAGCCTTCTTTCTTACCTTATACAATACCGATGCTACGGGACATAATATTATGCGTAAGTCCTGACCAATTATCATGTATAGCAGGGAACAGGGAACAGGGAACAGGGGACAGGGAACAGTGGGAAAAGTGTTTCCGTGGTCTTTGATTCATCATCAGTCTATGTCCTAATCACCCTGGCTGTTGCTATATTAATGCTCTACCTGATTAAAACTTCAGTTATTAAGTAATTACTTTAGTAGAATAACTTTTTTGCTGCTTTTAGGTAAGTTAATGTTAATTATTCTTTATTTGTAGGGATGTTTTACAGGCAAAAATGCGTTTTATGTTCCGGAAAGCTTTGCAGAATGCAAAAGATGTCGCGCAGCGTTTACACCGCTTTTCAGATGGATAAACCACATCGTCATCACCAAAACTCTGTAGGGGCGTTTTGCTATCGCACAACTCCGCTAACGGCTAAGAGCCGACATGAAAAACGCGGAGCGACATATAAAGCGGAGCTTTGCGTTAGCACATGGCCATTTCCGTTCCGGAATGCTCCGCAAACGCCCCTACTGTAGTCTACTGAAATGAAAACCGCTGTAATGTCAGCTCTTAGCTGTTAACGAAGTTATGCGCCAGCAAAAACGTCCCTACTCAATCAAATGTAGAAAAGTTTTGAGAAATTGTATTATCGTAGGGGTTTGGTCTCCAAACCCCTAGAGTTTTTTTTCATCAATCATTTAGTATTGCTTACCGAAAAATAAAGGTATAAAGCCTCTCACTCACCGTGGAGAAACAAGCGGTCGTTTGCGGAGCATTCTGTTAGGATGGGATGGCGTTAGCGAAGCGGGTCCGTAGGAGCGGGTCTCCCGCTCTTGCAGAGCCACTGCCTCTTCCAGAGGAGCTGCGCTAACGTTAACGCCATATCCAATCGACCAAGAGAGAAAAATTTCCTTTTATTCAATCCTCTTCCTTTTAAGGAGAGGTAATTATCAATTATCAATTATCAATTATTAAAGAATGCTATGAATACTAGATTAAAGGAAAATGCAGATGAGAACTTTAATTAACAATAAATTCATCAAAATACTCTTAATTTTGACATTTTTTTTGTTATCTTTATTTATTTCAATTTCCCACAGCTACGCACAAAATCATAACTTAGAGCATCTTGATAATGTTGTGGTTTTAAATGATAACATTCAAAAATATCCTTTAGGATTACATTTAGAAATATTTGAAGATAAAACTAGAGAATTAACTATTGAAGATGTTGTTAATCAAGAATTTACTCCTAATAATAAAAATATCCCCAACTTAGGCATAAAAAAATCAGCAATCTGGGTTCGTTTTCGAGTCAAAAATCAAGCAAGTTTGACACAAAAATGGATATTAAGTTTAAATAATGCTCGTACAAGTAGAGTAGATTTTTATGCTTATCAAGGAGAAAAAAAAGGATTTAAGATAATTAAAACTGGCAGATATTTACCTTTTAGCATGAGAGAATTTAACCATCGTTTTTTTCTCTTTAGTTTGCATTTTACTGAAGATAATGAACAAACTATTTATCTACGTTTAACTTCAAAAACAGGTTTAGCTATTCCCTTAAATATTTATTCCGTAGAAACATTTTTCCAGGAGGATCAAAAGACAATTTTATTTTTAGGAATAGGTTATGGAATTATTTTAATAATGATTGGCTATAACTTATTTTTATTTATTTCTTTAAAAGACAAAAGTTATCTGTATTTTGTCTTGTTTCTTACAGGTTATTTCGGGTTTAAATTGTGTCGAGATGGAATAGGACATCAATTATTGTGGCCGAATTTTCCTAACCATTTTGAGATTCAAGCATTCCCAGTATTGTTAATTTTCTTTTTCTTGATAAAATTAACCCAATCTTTATTAATAACTAAAAAATATCTTCCTAAAATGGATAGATTTTTATTTATTATATCTTTAGTTCTAGTTGTGACAATTATTGTATCCATACCAACAAAATGGAATTATATTATCCAGCTTTATAATTCTATATTTATTCGTGTAATAATATTAATAATTGCTTTGATAAGATGGAGACAAGGATATAAACCAGCTAAATATTTTTTATTAGCTATGTTTTTCCCTATTGTAGGAATAATTCTTGTTAATCTTAGTAGTTTGGGTTTTATACCTCATAATATTCATATAAATAAAATTTGGGATTTATTTTATAGTTTACCGACATTATTATTTTCATTTGCTTTAGCAGATAGAATTAATCTGATTCAAGATGAAAGAGAAAAAGCACAAAATGAAGCCTTGAAAAATGCTCAACTTAATCAAAAATTAATTAAGGAACAAAATATTGTTTTAGAAAAGAAAGTCGAAGAAAGAACAGAACAATTATCCATTGCCAAACAAAAAGCGGAAGTTGCTAATCAAGCAAAAAGCACTTTTATTGCTAATATGAGTCACGAATTGAGAACTCCTTTAAATGCAGTTTTAGGCTTTTCTCAAATTATGATGCGTTCTCAAACCTTATCAAAAGAAGACAAGGAAAATACAACTATTATTTATAAAAGTGGTAGCTATTTATTAACCTTGATTAATAATATTTTAGACTTATCTAAAATTGAAGCAGGGAAAATGACCCTTAATCCCAATAGTTTTGATTTGTATTCTTTTTTAAATGAACTGGAAGACTTATTATACCTAACCGCAGAAAATCAAGGATTAACATTAATATTTGACTATCAAGATAATCTACCTCAATATATTTATACTGATGAAATAAAACTCCGTCAAGTCTTAATTAATTTAATCAATAATGGAATTAAATTTACTACTGAAGGAGGAGTTTATTTAACCGTTGGTAGTCAAAAACAATCCTCGTATAATCTTCTCTTAGAAAAGGTGGAAAGTAATGAAGAATCTCCCCTTAATCTTTCCTTGAAAAAGGTGGAAAATGGTGAAAATAATGAAGAATCTCCCCTTAATCTCTCCTTTGAAAGGGGGGAGAGTTATGGAAAAGCTTTTGAAAGAAGGGAAAGTTATGAAAAAGCTTTTGAAAGAGGAGAAAATAAAGCAACTATTATTTTTGAAGTCAGAGATACAGGAGCAGGAATAGCTCAAGAGGAAATGAGTAAATTATTTGAAGCATTTGCTCAAACTCAAACAGGTACAAATAGTCAAGAAGGCACAGGTTTAGGATTACCAATTAGTCGTAAATTTGTCAACTTAATGGGAGGAGATATTACCGTTAAAAGTCAAATAGGAAAAGGTACAACTTTTCGATTTGAAATAGAAGTTGAGATTGTCAATAAAACAGATATAAAAACTCAAGTAAATCCTCGTCATGTGATTGCTCTACAACCAAACCAACCTCGTTATAAAATATTAATCGTAGATGACCGCCCTACGAATCGTTTATTATTAATCAAACTATTACAACCATTAGGATTTGAATTAAAAGAAGCTACAAACGGAAAAGAAGCTATTGATATCTGGGATAATTGGCAACCTCATTTAATTTGGATGGATATGAGAATGCCAGTAATGGATGGTTATGAAGCAACGCAACATATTAAAGGTACAACTAAAGGAAATGCCACGGCAATTATTGCTTTAACCGCAAGTGTATTAGAAGAACAAAAAGCAATAATTTTATCAGCAGGATGTGATGATTTTGTCAGAAAACCTTTTCGAGAAGCCACCATTTTTGAAACCATGAAAAAGCATTTAGGAGTTGAATATATTTATGCAGAAGAAATGCCATCTGAAACTTCAAGTGAATTATCAAGTTTAACAGTAGAAGATTTACAAAAAATGCCGAATGAATGGTTAGAGAAAGTGTATTATGCTGCTAAAGCTTTAGATGATGATATGATTGAAGAATTAATCGATGAGATTCCTGTTCACCAATCTTTATTAGGGGAGAAGTTAAAGAGTTTAGTTGAGGATTTCCAATTTCAGACAATTAGACAACTGATTGAATCTATTTGATAATCAATTATTCTGGATATATTCAAAATTTAATTATGATTAAATCTAATGATTTACCAAAACAAAATTTAGAAGCTACAATTTTAATTGTTGACGATCAAATTTCCAATTTAAAAGTTTTAGCAATCCTCTTAAAAAACAACAATTATAAAGTCAAAAAAGCTATTAATGGAGAAAATGCTATGATTGCAGTAGAAACTGATATTCCTGATTTAATTTTATTAGATATTAAAATGCCTGAAATCGATGGCTATCAAGTTTGTGAACGCTTAAAAGCTAATCCTAAAACCCAGGAAATCCCTGTAATTTTTATTAGTGCTTTAAACGAAGTTTTTGATAAAGTTAAAGCTTTTGAATTAGGAGGAATAGACTATATAACTAAGCCTTTTCAAGAACAAGAAGTTTTAGCCAGAATCAAAAGTCAGTTAACAATTCAAAAACAGAAACGACTATTAGAAAAAGAGAGAAAATTATTAAAAATAGAACAAGATAATCTTAAAGAAGAAATTAGACAACGCAAAGAAGCAGAGGCTATTTTATATCAATCTAGGGCAATAATTTCTAGTATTGTTAATAGTTCCCTGGATGGGATTGCCGCTCTAGAAGCAGTCAGAAATACAAAAAATGGAAAGATTGAGGAGTTTCGCTGTTTATTAGTTAATCCTCTGATTGCAGAAGTTTTTAATCAAGAAACTGAGAATTTAATCGGTAAATTGGTGTTTAAAAAATTTATTCATAAAATTGACCCTAATTTATTTTCCGCCTTCGTTGAAATCGTAGAAACAGGAATACCTTTAGCAAAAGACTTTACTTATAACAATAAACAAGAGCAAAAATGGTATCATTTCATTGCCGTTAAATTAGGTGATGGTTTTGCCATTACTGTCAGAGATATTACAGCAAGGAAAAAGCTAGAATTAGAACTAAATCATCTCGCAACTATAGACGGATTAACAGGAATTGCTAATCGTCGTACTTTTCAGGAAACTATATTGAAAGAATGGGAACGTTGTCAAAGAGAAAAACAACCTTTATCTCTGATATTATTCGATCTGGATTATTTTAAATTATATAACGATTTTTACGGACATCAAGCTGGAGATAATTGTTTAAAGCAAGTTGCCGAAGCTGCAAAGAATGTCTTAAATCATTCTTACGATCTGGTTGCTCGTTATGGGGGTGAAGAATTTGTGATTCTTTTGCCTAATACAAATCAGCAAGGGGCAAGTTCGATCGCTGAACTTATCCAACAAGCTATTCGCAAAATAGCAATTCCCCATGAAAAATCCCAGGTAAGTTCAATTGTCTCCGCTAGTATGGGTATTGCTAGTATCATCCCCAGCTCAGAAAGTTCACCAGATGCTCTAATTGCAATGGCGGATAAAGCTTTATATATCGCCAAACAAGAAGGGCGCAATCAAGCGATCGCTTATACTCCATAAAAAATGATTCGTGAAAAAAACTGTAGGGGTTTGGTCTCCAAACCCTGTCAGATAAAATATTACCGAAATAATTAATAATTAAGCAATTAAATAATTAGATAATTCACGCCTTTAAGCCTCCCTTTTCAAGGGAAAAAAGCGGTCGTTTGCGGAGCATTCTGTTAGGATGGGATGGGGAGGTTTCCCGCTCTTGCAGAGGAGCTGCCTCTTGCAGAGGAGCTGCGCTAACGCTAACGCTTTATATGTCGCGCAGCGAAACACCATATCCAATCGACCAAGAGAAATAAATCTTTTCCCCCTTTGTGTCAATTCTCTCCCTAAAAGGAAGAGATAATTATCAATTATCCATTATCCATTAATGAAAACCTATTTATAATTGCTATAAACCATAAAACTATGAATACTATATCAAAGGAAAATTCAGAAGGAATTATTTTAATAGTTGATGATAACCTACCAAATTTAAAAATTTTAGCGACTCTTTTAAAAAATAATAATTATCAAGTAAGAAAAGCCATTGATGGGGAAAGTGCATTATTTTCTATAGAAACTGATATTCCCGATTTAATTTTATTAGATATTAAAATGCCTGAACTCGATGGCTATCAACTTTGTGAATCCTTAAAAGCGAATCCTAAAACCAAGGAAATCCCTGTGATTTTTATTAGTGCTTTAAATGAAGTTTTTGATAAAGTAAAAGCTTTTGAAGTAGGAGGAATAGACTATATAACTAAGCCTTTTCAAGAAGAAGAAGTTTTAGCCAGAATCAAAAGTCAGTTAACAATTAAAAAACAAAAAAAACTATTAGAAGAAGAAAGAAAATTATTAAAAATAGAACAAGATAATCTTAAAGCAGAAATTAGACAACGCAAAGAAGCAGAAGCTATTTTATATCAATCTAGGGCTTTAATTTCTAGCATTTTAAATTCTGCTCTTGATGGAATTGCTGGTCTAGCAGCATTGAGAAATAAGAGGACAGGAAATATTATTGATTTTTCTTGTTTAGTTGTTAATCCAATTATTGCTAGAGCTTTTAATCAAGAACCACAAGATTTAATTGGTAAATTAGTGGTGAAAAAGTTTTTAGATAGAATTAATGATAATTTATTTAATGATTTTGTGAATGTGGTAGAAACTGGAAAATCTTTAGAGCAAGATGTTTATTATAATAACCAAGGAGAAGGAAAATGGTATCATTTCATCGCGGTTAAATTAGGAGATGGTTTTGCGATTACGGTTAGAGATATTACACAAAGGAAAAACTTAGAATTAACCCTAGAAGAAACTAATAAAGAATTAGAAGCTTTTAGTTATAGTGTAGCTCATGATTTACGGAATCCATTAGGCAATATTGAATCATTAATTGATTTTCTCCAAGCAGAATATCAAAATCATAATCATTCCACTCAAAACTCTCCAGAACTTTTTGATATAATTTCTGAATCAACTGCTAGGATGCAGCAAATTATTAAAGATTTACTACTATTGTCAAAGGTTAAAAAAAGTGCTATAAACCTTGAAGTAATGGATTTAAGTAATATAGTTCAAGACATATTAATTAAATTCCAAAGGAGGGAACCACAAAGAAAAGTAGAATTAGTAATTCAATCTAATGTTATAGCTAAAGTAGATCGAAACTTTTTAACAATTGCTTTGGATAATTTAATTAGTAATGCTTGGAAATATTCATCTAAAAAAGATGTTACTTATATTGAATTTGGAGTTTTATTCGCAGAAAAAGAAAATTTAGAGCCAATCATTAATCAATGTTCTTTATATTATAAAGACAAAAAATTATGTGAGCAAAAATTAGATTTAGTGTATTTTATTAAAGATAATGGAGCAGGTTTTAGTATGGAAAATTTTGAAGAATTATTTACTCCTTTTAAGCGTTTCCATTCAGATGAAGAGTTTCAAGGAATTGGTATTGGTTTGTCAATTGTCAAAAGAATTATTCATCGTCATAAAGGCTTAATTTGCTGTGATTCTCAAGTAGGAGAAGGAACAACTTTTTATTTTACTCTGAATGACTTTCTTGCTTGAAGAAGGAATAATGGTACTTATACCAAATTCAAAAAAGGTCGTTACAGTAAAAAAGGGAGTAGGGAATAGGTATGGAGGGAATAGAGAATAGAGAATAGGCGAAGAAACAATTATTTGTCACAAAGAAATTCACCATAACTTTAGGAGTATGAATATTGATACCTAACTACAAGAAAAGATAATATAGCATAGTTGGAGGAGATGGGAAGATGGGAAGATGGGAAGACAAATATTGTATAAGCTCGAATCCAAATCTCGTGAGTCTGTCCCTACAGGCAACAATAATTGTGAGCTTATCTCCTTGCAAGATTCTGTCCAGTATGGCTATAAGACCTTTTCTTTTAAAGTTGAGCCCGCTAGCGATGTCTTTGATGACTTCAGCTCCGGGATAGTGGTTTTGCATGAACTCGACTTGTCTTTTGAGGTCGTCTCTTTGTTTTGCTGATGAGACTCGGCAGTAGCAAATAGTGGAAGCTCTAGCTGCTCCCATGATGTAGGATTTTGCATCGTACAATCTTTGCCCTGCTTCATTTTTAATGATTTTGATTTTGCCTTCATCTCCATATTTGCGTGTCGGTATTAGGATGTAAGCCAAGTATTTCTACAGCCTTCCTAAGTGGAACATAATTCATATAGTTTTTGTTAGCTTATATGAGTATATGTTAGCAAATGAAAAAACAGTTTTTCAACCTCATTAACCTGAGAAACGCTATATTAAAAATTTACATCACGTTAATAGATAATATTTATAAATAGAAAGTTGAAGTCTAGCAAAGTTTATGGTAAAAGGATAACATATTTGGCATGGTAACTAGAGTAGAATTGAATTGGGTATCACTTCATCCAATAAATCTGCCAAATTGGCAACTACTCCCTAATTATTCTGGATTAAGATGTAGTCATATTAAAAAACAAACACAAAGTTAAGTTGTTTCAAACACCCTAGGACTTAGACAAATAGACTGAAATATAGATAGGTATAGGTTTTTAGTTCAAAAAGGCATAAATTCTTTTGTGGCGAATTTTTTTATGGACAATAGTGCGCAAACAGCCTTCTTAAGGGCATGAATGTTATTCCCTTGTCTAGACTGACTTTTCCTAGGTTATGCTACCCAAACAGGGATTTTTTCAACCAGAAAATGTTGATAGCGGTTTTTATTAACTTAACAACTTAACATAGAATACAACGATCAGGGCTGTAACTTATAAAACTGCAAACATACTTATCCTTATTTCTTTAGTCTACCTTTGTGAAAACCGTTATAAGCACCAACGTAAGAGATCTGGTATGGACTGCTTCTAGTTTTTAATTTATCGTTTTGAGAGGTATTGTTAATGACAAGTTTAGACTTGAGTCAAGAAAAGTTTAATGGACGCTCTAATAAAATTGATCCGGGGATGACACTCTTTAACCCCAACAACTCTATTATAAAAACACGTGGGGGAGCTGATAAGCTCATTGGTACTGACTCTGTATATGGTGACTTTGTTGGGGGAGTGCTTGTTCAAACAGGAGCCGAAAACAGCATCAACTATGGTATTGACTCCGCATTGATGGCGAGCGTTGATGTTGCTGCCAAGGGTATTGATAACAATGGGGTTATCAAGACAGGAAGAGGACGCGATCTATTAAAAGGTAGCGCAACATCGAGCGTCTCTGCTGTAGCACAAACAGTATCTCAAGCCATAGCTATTGCTGATACTGCTGATACTGCTGCTATTAGTGAGGCTTTTGCCGATATAAAACTTAGCTCCACTGCCGATGGTATTGATAACTCTGGTGGCGAAATTAACAACGGTCAGGGTGGCGATGGTATTGATGGCAGCACCGAAGGTTCTGTGGCAGCAGTCGCCACAGCTATAGCAGATGCCTCAGCCATCGTCGAGGCTGTTGCCGAAGCCCCTGTTTCAGATGGTCTCACAGCTTTCGCTGGAGCAATTGCTCAAAGTTTCTCTCAGGCAACCATCATTGCCAGAGGTATTAACAATGAAAATGGCAAAATTACTACGGCTGGTGGTAAGGATACTATCACTGCTACAGCTACTTCTAGTGCTGCGAGCTTGTCACAAAGTGCAGCGTCTGCTTTGTCGAGTGGCACTCCGGGAAATCAAGCATTGGCTCTGTCTGTTGCCAATGCTTTTGCCCAGGTTAAGGACAAAGCGATCGCTATTGACAACACCAACGGCGAGATTAAGATGGGTAATGGAAAAGATAAGCTAACTGGCCAGGCAAGCGGAAGTATATCTTACGGTATTGTTGGTGGCGAGATTCGTACCGGAGATGGAAAGGACATTCTAACTGGTCAGGCCAGCGGAAGCAAATCTTACGGTATTTTTGATAGCCACATTAAGATGGGTGATGGAGCTGATACTCTAATTGGCGAGGCAAGTGGAAGCGATTCTTACGGTGTTTTTGGCGGTAAAATTTCTATGGGCGATGGAGCTGATAGAGTAGAAGCCTCGAGTTTTGGAGGTGGTGTCAACATCAGCATGGGTAATGGGAAAGACTTTGTTGAAGGTTTCGGTGACGCTAAAATAAATGGTGGTTACGGTTATGATAGACTCAGCCTTAGCTCTTACAACATAGAGGAATTTGATAATATCAGTTTCGGTGCTAATAACAATAAGGTTATGTTTGAACTAGATGGTATTACCATGACTACCAAAAAGTTTGAAGAATTCATTTTTGGTGATGGAAATACTATCTTAAGCTACAATCAATTACAGGACTTTTTAGGATAATGAGGTACAGTTGAAGACTAATCTGTCTTCCCTATTTACTAAAGTGGTAAAACTTTGTACCTCACGCGCCTCCGAAACTACTGTAATGTTAGTCCTGTAGATTTAGTGATCGAATTATGAAGATATCCACCCTTCATTTTGATCATTTTGCTTCGGAGTGTTATGAGAAACCGGGTTTGTGGGAGGTTAATGGTAGGGACGTATCGCTGCGCGACATGTTTGCGGAGCATTCCGGAACGGAAAACGCATTTTTGTTATGCAACGTCCGTACTAGGGCATTTGATACAAACCCGGTTTCTCTGCTTTTTTATACCGATACTACCGGATTTGATATCACAGGATGAAATTTGTAGGGGCAATCCCCCTGTGGTTGCCCCCTATCATTAACTAGGGTAGGCACAGGGGTGCTACACCAAAAGATGGCGTTGCTGAAACACGGTATGAAATTCCTAAGTTTATAATGTGTAAATCAGACCTATTTCCACTCATCACAAAAAGTCGGTACGTGGGAAACCCGCTAGTTTGAACGGCGGGATGGAAGCGACTCGACGGGTTTTAACCCGTAGTCGTGTTGACAATTCGAGACTGTTTCGCTAATATAGATATTATACAGCGAAATCTTAGTTATGTACCTAACTCAAAAGAACAAAATTAGAAATTTGTCCAGCACCGAATTCAAAGCATTAAGACAATTGTGCAGATTATCTAAAAATATGTACAATGTCGGCTTGTATTCTGTGCGACAATTCTACTTCTCTGAGGGCGGATATCTAAGGTATGAATCAAATTACCATTACTGCAAAGAAAATGAAAATTACCAGTTACTTCAAACTGATATTGCACAGCAAATTTTAAAAGTGGTAGACAGGTCTTTTAAGTCGTTTTTCAACTTAATTCAGAAGGCCAAAGAAAGTCTATATCGGTTTGAACAAATACGAATGCCTAGATACCTCAAAAAAGAGGGTTACTTTCCTTTGATAATACCTCGAATTAGGGTAAAAGATGGATATTTCAATATTCCAATGTCTCAGAAATTCAAGGTAGAATATGGTGCAGTAAAAATCCCTTTTCCTGAGAGATTGGTAGATAAGAATCTCAAGGAAGTTAGAATAATTCCGAGATTTGATGCCAGTTTTTTTGAAGTTGAATTTATTACAGAAGAGGAGACAGAGCCAGCCGTAAAAACAGATAATGTAATAGCAATCGACCTTGGTTTAGACAATCTAGCCACTTGTGTATCAAACACTGGGTCATCGTTTATTTTAGACGGTAGGAAACTTAAATCAATCAACCAGTGGTACAACAAAGAGAATTCTAGATTGCAATCTATAAAAGATAAACAGGGTATTAAAGGCTTAACCAAAAAACAAATTAGCATTACTGTAAATCGGAATAATAAAGTTAGAGATTACCTGAATAAAGCAACTAGGTACTTAATCAACTGGTGTAGTACAAATAGAATATCTACTATAGTTGTAGGTGTTAATCCGGGCATGAAGCAAAATATCAATTTAGGCAAAAAAACTAACCAAAAGTTTGTACAAATACCGCACCACAGTTTTAGACTAAAGCTAAAAGCTATGTGTGATAGATACGGGTTAACATACAAAGAACAGGAAGAATCCTATACTTCTAAAGCTAGCTTTTTAGATGGTGATTTAATCCCTATTTATAATGCTGACAATCCTACCGAATATAGTTTCAGTGGTAAACGAGTCAAGCGTGGTTTGTACAAAACTAGGGAAGGAAAATTGATAAATGCCGATGCTAACGGTGCAGCCAACATTGGATTAAAAAGCAACCTGAATGGGTTTATCCCGGACAGACTAGAGGCATCTTTGGCTATGCCATTAAGGGTCAAATTTGACGTGACTTCAGTCCGGCAAATTTGTTCCGCTTAAGAATCCACGCGACTTTCAGTCCGTGGAGTGTCAATCCTGACGCGGAAAAAGTTCCTTTCTAGCTCCTGACTCCTCCCTAATTATTTATAACTGTTCATCCGGACATGATATTACTCTTTCCTTCTTCCTTCTTCAATCATATATTCGCTGCAATAAATCATAAAATGGCTGCCAATTATCCTCTAGTGTAATTGCTTCCCAGACTGACTCAATTACAGGTCTAATTAAACTTTGTTGCGGATTATATTGTTGTAACTTTTTCGCCATTTCTTTTAATTCATTATCAGAATAAGTCTGCAAAAGATGATAATAATATTGTCGCCATTGTTCTATTAATTCTGGCTGTTCAAAATCAGCAAAAATCTGACTAATATCATCACGCCATTGGGGAGAAAACTTTTGTCTCAATTCGTAAAAGAAATCGTGGTATCCAATCTGAGAATCTGTTAACATTTTTATGGTTAGCTGAAGTAACTTTTCTGCATTGTCTTCAGGCAACTCTTCAAACCCGAATCTCCTCATCATTAATTGCCGATATTCATGCAGATAAAAATCATCAAACTTTTCTAACGCTGACCTCATATCCTTCCGCTCAATAACTGCAGCTAATGCTTCTTGAAGTAGGTGTAAATTTGACTTACAAACTAATGGTTGATGACCGTAACGATAAAGACCAGAATAATCAAAATAAGCTGCTGTAAATTTAGGATTGTATGTGGGAATAAAAGCATAAGGACCATAATCAAAACTTTCCCCAGTAATTGACATATTATCTGTATTTAATACACCATGACAAAATCCAGCAGCCATCCATTGAGCAACTAACTTAGCAACTCTTTCTACTAACTCTGAATAGAATAAAAAATAGCTATCCTTCTCTTCCTTCAGATCAGAATAATAACAATAAATCACATGGTCTAATAACTTTTTCGTTAAATCCGGGCGCTTAAAAAAATGTAATCTTTCAAAATTACCAAACCGGATATGAGAACGACTAAAACGCACCATCACCGACGAACGAGTAGGAGAAGGTTCATCCCCACGCCATAACCCTTCCCCAGTTTCAATTAAACTAAAACATCGGGAAGTACGAACCCCATGACGGTGCAACATTTCGGCTGCCAAAACCTCCCGCACCCCCCCTTTAAGAGTAAGTCTACCATCAGCACTACGAGAATAAGGCGTTCTACCCGAACCCTTAGTACCAAAATCATATAATTCACCATCTACCCCACGGACTTGACCATAAAGAAAACCCCTACCATCTCCCAAATAAGGGTTATATTCACCAAATTGATAACCGTGATAACGTAGGGCTAAAAAAGGTCCGACACAATGAAATTTACCAAAAGCTTCAGTAAAATCTTCATCCTTAACATTTTGAGAATTTAGCCCTATCTTCGGGAGTAATTTATCATTACGAAATCGCAAAATATGTTGAGGAAATTCAGCAGCAAGTACCTCATCATAATAGTCACCGCCTAAAGATTCAATGGCAGGTTCATAGTTGAGAGAAAGTAAAGGATTAGACATTATTAATTGATAATGGATAATTGATAATGGATAATTGATAATGGATAACTATTAATGGATAATTGATAATGAATAATGAAAACTATCTCTAATTATCCATTGGTAAGACTTCCCTTAAGGTATCAACTCGCCCTGAGTCTTTCGAGTAGGGGCGAATGGCCATTCGCCCCTACAGTCTGTTCGATTTATAGATGGGAATCCCGCGTTTTCTTGTAGAGCAACATCGGGAGGATGTCAATACTACTCTCAAGTTATATCATGTCTGGTTTAATACTTATAAATCAATAAATAATGAGGGAGGAGTAAAGAGGGAAGAGGAGAAAGCTTTAAAATATAAGGAAGAGCAAGTTTTTTTATCACTAATTATCCAGACATGATATTACTGAGGTATTGAGGTACAGTTCTTCTTCCTTCCTTATTCAAAACTTTTTAGCCGTTTGAGCAACTGGGTCAAATTCAAACCTTTCAGAAGATTTTGTTTCACCATAAATATTAAAAGTAAATGTAGGTTCATCTCCAACTACTTCTATATTATGAATAGCATCAGAAGTGAAACTAATTAAATCTCCAGGCTGTAATATTTGCTCTCCAGATAGTTCAATTTTATATTTATTTTCTGGGTCAGGACTAGGTTTCCAGAAAGTATTTTTTTCCTGACCTTTTAATACTGCTACTATTCCCCAAGTACCATGATTATGAATTGTTGAAATTGCTCCTGGCATAATTTTTACGGTTTGTACTGTGAGGGGAAATCCTAATTCATCATACAATAAAATAACAGATATTCCTGTTTTTTCACAAGGTTCTGGCTCTTGAGTTTGCAGCCAGTATGAATTAGTAATAAATTGTCGGACTAACAGTCTAATTTTTGGCAAACAACTAGCTTCATCTATAGCATCTTTTAAGGTATCTTCAAGTTCTGTTAAAAATCTATAAAATCTATAATTTTCTCTTAATAATTTCCATTCATTCACAGTTTTACAAGGTTGACATTGACCGTCTCCAGTCAACAACCAATCTTGATTCTTCATGTTTATTTCTCCCCTGGTAGTAATTATGCTTTAGTTAATGAAAACTTGTCAGAATTGACTCCAAATATTTATACATTATATAGTCAAAGTTGCTACTTAAAAAATAATAAAAATATAAAATTTTTCGGGTGTATTAAATTATAACTTCATACAAGTATAATATATATTTTTATGTGTTCTACTTGACAAAGATTCTGCATAAATTATTGAAATTGATAATTATGATGTCCATATAATTCATTTGTGTAAATTATTGGGGAATATCTACTCAAGTTTATTATTCTAACCATATTTTTCTATGGTATTCTGTAAGCATTTAGGTATTAGCTGTCAATTCTCAGCAAACTGACTTTTATTTACCGAAAAATCAAGGTACAAAGCCTCTCCATGTTATGGATAAAAAAGAAAAAAAATTTCTTGAGCGCCTTACCTCTTCTTTATAATAAGAGGTAATTATTACTTATTACTTATTACTTATTACTTATTAATTATTAATTATTAATTATTGTAGGTATTCTGTGTCATAAACATCATATAATCTAAGTCACAAACTACTCTTTCTTCTTCTTCTTCTTCTTCTTCTTCTTTTTCTTCTTTTTCTTCTTTTTCTTCTTTTTCTTCTTTTTATCTTCCTTGCCATCATCTAAGAATTGTAATTCACCGATTTCTTGTTTATCTTCTTCAAGATATTCGCGAACCCATACTATGAGAGTAGCATTACAATGGGGGCAAGTCACTATTTCACTACCGTCCACCCACTCATAATCTTTATCCGTTGGTGGCAATATGATAGGAATAGATATGGAAGGCAGTTTAAATTTAGTGTGACATTTCGGACATTCTCTTTTTGTCATTTCAGTTATTAGTTAAGGGAATAGGGAATAGAATTTACTCCTTCTGATTCCCTCTTCCTTACTTCTACCATTTATTACCGAAAAATCAAGGTATAAAGCCTCTCCTTTCAAGGAGAAACAAAAAAATTTTTCCTTTTATTCAATCCTATCCGTTTTAGGGAGAGGTAATTATCAATTATTGAAAAATATTTATTGCGTTTAGTAGACTTTGTTGCATGAAAGTAGCCATAGAGTATCCATTGCGCAGAGATATTGCTCTCTTTCACTATTGATGCTCTATTCATCTATTGGACAATAGTAAGGGTTGGTAAATTAAACTTAAAAGCTCTTACAGGCAAAGGTTTTAGCCTTTTAAATTTCAAAATTGATCTTATATTCATCTATTGGACAATAGTTACAGCAGTTTCCGCACATTATTTTAGATATGCGGAATAAGTGTGGCAGCTATATACTTTCATCCAACAAAGGCTGTTTAGTATAATAAAATAATCAAATATAGCAGTCGAAGCAAAGGGCACAAACGTTTATAAATGCTCAAACTCAGTCAATGATAACTTTTGACTTTTGACTTTTGACTTGCGTTATAAAAGGAGCGATCGCCATGACTTTGACTCTTGTCAAGTGGACAGTTACAGAATATCATCAGATGATTGCAGCGGGAATATTAGTAGACCGCCGTGTGGAGTTACTGAATGGAGAAATTGTAGAAATGCCATCGGAGGGAGAATTTCATGCTTATACCAGTGATGAAGCGGGAGAATATTTGATATATCTGTTAGGGGAACGTGCTAAGGTACGTCAAGGTAAACCTATTACTTTGTCACAGAGTGATTCTGAAGCGGAACCCGATCTTGCAATAGTACAACGTTTAGGTAGAAATTATCGCGAACATCACCCCTATCCAGAAAATATATTTTGGTTGATAGAATATTCCAATTCTACTTTGAGTAAAGATTTGGAAGTGAAAAGTAATATTTATGCTGCGGCAGGTATACCAGAATATTGGGTGATTAATTTGCAAAATTGGGAAGTTGTGGTATTTCGTTCTCCTACTAATACAGGTTATAATTCCCAAGAAATTTTGAGTCAGGGAGTAATTGTACCGTTGGCGTTTAGTGATTTGGAGGTTTCGGTGGAGAGATTATTTGGAGAGTAAGTAGGTTGGGAGACGATCGCTCTGAAATATATAAACTTTAGGTTACCAGTAGGGACATTCAATAGAACATCCCTAAATTCTCTCTATGCCTAACTATGCGCTACAGTTTCCATCAAAATTTTATGGGAACCAAGTTCAGGAGAATTATCATTAGAACGACGCTGAATATACTGACCATCTGCTTGTAAATCCCAAGCTTGGCGGTTGTCAGATAATAAAATCCCCAGAATCTCTTGCAACTCTTTCATATTGTCAGGATCTTCCACAGGTGTAATAGCTTCAACCCGACGATTAAGATTACGAGGCATCCAGTCAGCAGAACCAATATACAACTCCTCTTTACCTTTATTATGGAAGTAGAAAATCCGAGAGTGTTCTAAATAACGCCCGATAATACTCACCACCTTAATATTTTCACTGATACGCTCTAAACCCGGGCGCAGACAACAAATACCACGAATAATCAAATCAATTTTCACTCCTGCTTGAGACGCTTCATACAAAGTAGCAATGATTTCAGGGTCTACCAAAGAATTCATCTTCGCCACAATACGGCCTGTATCTCCATCTTTACAATTCTCAATTTCTCGGCGAATCAGTTTAATAAAGCGACCGCGCATATTCACAGGCGCCACCAACAACTTCCGGTAAGACTGCTGCCGAGAATATCCTGTCAAGAAATTAAACAAATCTGCTAAATCTGCTCCTAATTCTGGGCGACAACTCAACAAACCCAAATCAGTATAAAGTTTAGCGGTCTTAGGATTATAATTACCAGTACCAATATGAACATAACGACGGATATGATCTTCCTCCTGACGCACCACCATCACAATTTTAGTATGAGTCTTCAGACCTACTAAACCATAAACAACGTGAACGCCAGATTGTTCTAACTTCCGCGCCCATTGAATATTATTTTCTTCATCAAATCTTGCCTTCAATTCCACTAATACTGCTACTTGTTTGCCATTTTCTGCCCCTGCAATCAAAGCATTGATAATAGGTGAATCTCCAGAAGTACGGTAGAGAGTCATCTTAATCGCCAATACATTAGGATCGTGTGCTGCTTGGGTAATAAAACCTTGTACCGTACTTGCAAAAGAATGATATGGATGATGTACCAATAAATCTTTCTGGCGAATTACCTCAAAAAAGTCAATTCCATTGTTCTCATTCAGGTCACGAGTTGTTATATCATCACTATAATTTCGTAACCGTGGTGGCATAGTAGATCCCCAATTTGGATCTTTAAGGTTAGGCAACGGCAACCCTAAGAATGACATTAAATCTTTTAAATCAAGTAATCCATCTACTGTGTAGACATCTTTTTCAGACAACTCCAACTTTTCCATTAATATCTTTTTTAATTTACTTGGCATTGTTGGGTTAATTTCCATTCTAACTACGGTACCACCTATACGCCGTTTTCGTAGTTCTTTCTCAATCACTAACAGTAAGTCATCACCCTCATCTTCTTGCACTGCTAAGTCAGCATCACGAGTAATCCGAAATAGGTGATATTCCTGAATATCCATACCAGGAAATAGAGAACCTAAATTGTGAGCAATGATTTGTTCGAGAGGAACTCCTACCCAATTTATAGTGTGAGTGTTTTCTTGTATTTGTTGCAATTTTTCTGGTAACCGCAAAAACCGAGGTAATATTTTCGGGACTTTAATTCTAGCTAATAAATCTTCTTGAGTATCTGGATTTTTTAGCATTACTGCTAAGTTAAAACTAAGATTAGATAAATAAGGAAAAGGATGACTAGCATCAATAGCTAGAGGTGTAAGTACAGGAAATATGTGTTCTTCAAAATAGTTTTGTAGATATGTTTTTTGTTCTTGATTTAGGTCTATATAATTGAAGATATAAATGCCATTTTTCCCTAATTCTGGTCGTAAGGTTTCCTCAAAGAATTGGTGTTGTAAAGAAACCATTGGTAATAGTCTTTGATTAATCCCATCTAGTTGTTCTTGGGGAGTACGACCGTCAGGTGTTAATTTATGTACTTCAGCTTCTATTTGTTTTTTCAAAACTGCTACCCTAACCATAAAATATTCATCTAAATTAGAACTAAAAATTCCTAAAAATTTTAAACGTTCTAATAGGGGAGTACGGGGGTCTAAACCTTCAGATAAAACCCTACGGTTAAACTCTAACCAACTAAATTCTCTATTAAAGTAGTATTGTGGGTTACTGAGATTTTTTTCTACAGGAGTTTCTGTTCCATTCTTTTTATTTTTGGACATAGTTAATTAGGTGATATTGGTTTAAATTTACATTGATTTTAAGGTAGTCTGGATCAGTTGTAAAGTCTATTTTTTATAAGAACTAGCAGGTTCATTAATTGATAATTGATAATTGATAATTGATAATTGATAATTACCTCTCCCTAAAAGGGAGAGGATTGATACTAATCAGGAAAAAAATTATTTTTTTTCCCCTTTCAAGGGTCGGCTTTTAACCTCAATTATTTAATTAATAATTATTAATTATTAATTATCCGGTAATTAGAACCTTTGATGAATCTAGTTAAATTTTTGCTAAGGTTGAAAGTTATTACCAGATGAAATAGTTTAAATCGTGTGGTCAGTTTTCAACTTAGTTAAAATATTTGTCTAGATAAGTTATGCTTTGTTCATTAATGGATAATGGATAATTGATAATTGATAATTACCTCTCCCTTTTAGGGAGAGGATTGACAAATAAGGAAAATATTTATTTTTTTCCCCTTGAAAGGGGAGGCTTCAAGGCGTGAATTATCTAATTATTTAATTGTTTAATTATTAATTATTTCGGTAAATAAATGTTTAAATAATGGTAATGAATGTTAAATATATGTGACTTTTATGAACACAAATATTAAGAATGACTTATATTTGTATTTTGAACAGAATAGTGTTGTGATATTTATAAAAATAACTGTGCTTAAAAGTCTCAATAAATATTATTTATTAGTCACAAAATACATGATTAAATTTTGTCTGAGGAGGAATTTAATCACATAATACTTAATCAAATAGCTTCAGAGTGAAGTCCTGTTTATTTCTTTCCATCAAATATTTATTGTATTTTCCTGCTCAACCCCACTTCTAAATATTGAAGCAGAAAGTAATTATTTTGGTTGACTCCATCATTACACTCAATTATATATTAAGATTTAGTAAAGATTCACTGTAACATTAGATAATTATATATATAGTATTTGAAAATTTGATGTTTTTTGGTGTGAAAGGGGTTATACCAATTATCATGGATTAATGCTATACTTGACGATACTGCAATTATTAAGTAATAAAAAAAGGCCGAATTACCTTTTTAATAATTGTTAGCCAGTGGTGTATTAATTATTCTTATTTTTACTTTTCCCCTACTCCCCTGCAATCGGAAAATGTAGACTAAGTTTTTGAGAAATGGTAGAGCATTTCCCAGGCTAGTAAGGTACAGTTCTTTCGATCCCCCCCTAACCCCCCGATGAGTTGGGGGGAACTGGAAGTCCCCCTTTTTAAGGGGGATTTAGGGGGATCATTGATGTACCTCACGCCCGTTGAAAACTGCTATATTACTTATTCCTAATAATACAAGTACCGAAAAAAGAATGCTACAAAACTCTATTTCTAGGCAACAAACAACAGGCAGCAGGCAACAGGCAACAGAGATTTGTAGCAAACACTTATCAAACTGCTATAAAAAGCTATAAGGTGTGTAAAAATACGGATATGTCATAGATATAGTGAAAACATACATTCAGAACAGAAAGGATAATATAAAATGACTCCCAATAAATCAAAATCAGAATCTGTAGTTCCAGTTATCGGCATGGCAGCCTTCACAGTTATTGCTACAGTAGTTTATGTTGGATTCGGAGTAGCCAGTGTAGTTGATAGAAGTCTTGCTGTTTTGGATGTGGAACCTGAAAATGCAAGAGTAGAGCAAGTAGCAGAAAAATTATCTACTTGGAATGATTATGATTATTAGTTATCAAAAATAGTTATAAAAAAATATTTGTTTGTAGTTGTGCTTTAGCACCCCAAATATTCTTCCAGTGCTTTAGCGCAACTTATTCCGATCATAAAGGTGATTAAAATACTTTACAGGATATGTCCCTGTCATTTCAGTTTTCAGTTTTCAGTTCTCAGTTTTCAGTACCTCTAGCTGTTTGCGCAGCATTCCGTAGGAAAGCCTCCGGATTGAAAATACGGAATATTCTTTTTTTTATCCTCTTAAAAGAGGAGGCGTAACTACCCAATTTTTCGGTGACTAATAAAGATATAGAAGTCCCCATTACTGGCGCGGACATTCTCGCTCTCCTCAAATATAGTCCGTGCTGCGAATTTAACTTCTGTACGTTGCCAATCCAACCTCGCCTATCTGACTTATGTACCGTTTTATAATACCAATACTATCGGATTTTATCTGACTTCTGACTCCTCCTTATCCATCAGAATCATCTTGTAGATTTGAATCAATTTCATTCTCTGAGCTATTAGAATTAGTGTTAATATTGACTTCAACTTCATCATGATAAAATCGATAAAAAAGAGGTTCATCCTTAAAATTATGTTCATCGAAAACATGGTGAATTATCCCCTGTTGTAACATTAACTCACCCATCAGAATTGCTTCTTCCCTGGTAGCTCGTTCATTAATCATTAACCATTCTACTGCTTCCGAACCTAAAAAGACATTTTTAAATAGCTTAAACTGAAATCGTCGATCTTTGATAGAAACTCCATTCTCTCCACCCATAGCACTAGATATTGCCTCCCAGTCATACTCTTCTTTGCTAGAAGGAGGTTCAATAGTTGGAATTTCTTGAGGTAAAGGTCGATATTCTACAGGAGTTTGCGATCGCACCCAAGCATAGAGTTCTGGATCGAGGTCTTTGAGATGTAGGTCTTGTTGAGGGCGAGGAACTTCTACTCCATATTTTCGCAAATATCTTTCTATCTGGTTATATAGGTGGGTTCTTACTTTTGGTTGCTTAAGAGGATCGCGGATAAATGCCACCACCCGAAACTGCAACCCATCCTCTGTATATTCCCGAAATTTTACCTTGGGGGGAGGATGGCGGAGAATATCTGGATGTTCTACTTGTGCAGCAGCGAGTAGAACCTTGTAGACAAAATCAATATCTGTTCCGTAGGGAATTTTCACATAAGCTTTGACTCTAGTTATACCGCTACGGTTCCAGTTGAGAACCTCTCCTTCAATAAAGCGAGAATTGGGAATAGTAATAATGTAGCGTTCAATATTGGAAATGTCAGTAGTTCTGGCACCGATACGTTGAACTAAACCTTGAAACTCTCCAACTTGAACCAACTCTCCCACTTTTATCGGACGAGCGACAATTAAAATTAACCCAGAGATAAAGTCTTTAACAATATTTTGTAATCCAAAACCAATACCTATACCCAGCGCCCCAAGTAGAATAGCTAGAGACTGAAAGTCTACTCCTCCAGCATTAAGAATGAGGAGCGTCCCAACAGACAGTAGTCCGTATTCGACAAAAAAAGCAATTGTACCTTGGTGACTAGCTTCTGCTTCTGTGAGGGGGAGCAAGCGAGATTTGAGAATACCGACAAACCAACCTACTCCTACCCAAAGTGCAGCGATAGTTAAGGCGATCGCTAATATTCGGTTGAGAGAAATGGTTTCTTCTCCCAATTGAAACATTCTGGCATTAAATGTATTGTCTAAAAGTTGAAAAATCTCGTAAAACCAAGCTCTAGTTATGGGAAATAATTGAACTCCATAATTGATAAATGTCGCCCATACTCCCACTTGCAATAATAGCAAAACTAATAACTGTAAAGAGTGCCAGCGTCTCTGAGGATTTTTTATCTTCAGGCGTAGAATGTAACGAAATAGTAATACCAGGCCCCCCTGAAGCAACAGGGTAGTCACAAAGGCAATTGTCAGAATTTTGACTGCCCAACGGGTATAAGCTGGTGTACGTTCTCGCCAACTTTGCTCCAAACCCTGCTGTAGTTGTTCCTGCCACATTTGCGCCTGCATCTCTGAGTACATAGAATTGATGGTATCTTCTTCTACCTCCACTAAGGGGCGACTATCAACTTTCAATACCACATTTTGATTAGAGCGAAATAGTTTGACCTCTGGAGGTTTTCCCCGTTCAATACTATCAGCTAAGGCGGACTCTAAAGTTGATGTGATAAATTCAGCTCGTTCCTGAGCTGTCACTTTTCCCAAAGAACCTATTTCTAGAAGTTCTCGACCATCTAATACCACTGGAACTTTGAGACTTGCTCCATCTTCAGCTTGGACAGGAGAAAGAAGAAATACTGATAGTAAACTGATGCAAAGTATAAGGGCAAATTTAACTAAATATTTCTGAAATCTTGCCATATTAAGTACCTATATATAATTAATTTGAAGGAGGAGACAGGAGACAGGAGACAGGAAGTCATGCATTAAGATTTTGTCTGCTCAAAACTTTGATGCTACAGTAATTTCAGGGAATTATTTCACACCTAAATTTTGAAACTATTTGTGACATTTTTAAAGTTAATTGGTATCAGCAAGAGGCAAATTAGACCAGGAATAAGGAGCAGTCTTTTGTGGCAACTTTTATTGTAACTAAGGATTAAGTTTTATTCCTATGAGGTAAGGGAACATTAGGAACATCTTTATTTAAAAACTGGCACAGTTTATCCCACCCATCTCCATTTTCCCAACATATTATTATTAATTTATCCTGCCATGCAGAAAAATAATCGATAACTAATTGGTTATGGTTTTCATAAAAATTCCTGTAGTAGTTTTCGTCATCAACATATTTATTGCCGTATAGAATATCATACCAAATTTCCATTTCCATCCTCTTATTATAGTGATTAACCAAGCTTATAAACCATGTTTGAAAATCTTTTCTAACTGTTAAAATAAATTTACTATTAGGGCATTTTTGGTTTAATTCCTTGTAAATAAAAGGAAAAGGATAATCTCTAAAGCTTTGGTGGTTTTCTAAAAGTGAAAAAACGTCAGTAAAATCATTCAATTTAACTTGTTTGACCAGCTTATATCGATTTACTGTATGCCAACTAAAATTTTTGTAACCCAGGATTTTAAAACACGCTTCTAAAGTTGTAGTTCCTGTTTTACCCAAGCCAATACCAAATACCTTTGTTTCCTTTAATTTCAACGAACTATTAGAAGCCATACCTGTTTTTCGAGAAGGTAAAATGTTGTTTTGACAAGAACTTTCCTTCATGCGGCTAACTAAATTAGCAATAGATAATGGCGAGTAATTTTGTACTTGTAAAAGTTTTCTTAAATTTTTATAGCTGTCGTTCAAATCAGGTTTCAGTTCCAGTGAAATACAGTATTGCGCGATAGCTTCGTCTAAATTACCTTTTTTTGCTAAAGCATCTCCTAATTCCTGATAATACCAAGCAAAACAGGGGTTAATGTTGATTGCTTGCTGATAAGTGGCGATCGCCTCATTCAACTTACCTTCCCTTTTTAACTTATTTGCCTTTTTAATTAAATCACCTTTCATTAATGGATAATGGATAATGGATAATTACCTAGCCGTTAAAACCGTAACAGAATTGAATATAAGGAAATTCAAGAGCACTTTTTTTTCCCTTTCAAGGGGATGCTTTTAACCTGAATTATTTGATTAATAATTAATAATTATTAATTATTCGGTAATCATTTAGTAAAATCAATTTTACTAAAGTTATTGCGTACATTGGTATAAGAAAGACTATATAACAATGAACTACCCCGGCGTGTAGATGGGCAGGGTTTCTAAAACCTCACCCAAAACATCTACATTTTGAGATTTTGTTAGGGAAGCTTTGCAGCAGCCAATGCTTGGCCATGGCAACTATCACCTCATTAAACACTTGAGTTGATATAATCATCTTAGCGTATTAGTATAAAAAATCAACTTTGAGTATAAATGTGGAAATAATAAAAATTCAATCAATTATTTACTTCTAATTAAGTCTACTTAGTCAAAAGAGCAAACCCTAATTTTTTACCAATTTATCCACAAATCAATATATAGCAATCTGCGCATAAGTTGTAAGATTTTATCGTAGGGGTTTGGTCTGCAAACCAAGCCCATAAATGGGATTTGTCAACCAAACCCCTAAAGCTTTCTCTGACAAATCATTTAGGATTACTATATGAAGAAATCACTACTATATTTGACTATCTCAATCATCTATGGATGTAGTAACTTTTCTACTCCTGAAAATCAATTATATTTACCTAGTACATCACCCACTCCTACCTTTGTAGAATGCGCACAAAAACCAAAAACTCGTCTGGGAAAAACAGAAAGTAAATCTTTATCTTTAACTGAAAATATAATTACTATATCGGATACTGTTAACTCCGAAAAACAACTTGGATATAAATTTTATGCCAGAACAGGCAAAGATTTTAACTATAGAATTACCAGCAATGTTTGTATTTGGATATTTGCCCCAGATACTAAATTATTACAACGGCGAGAATTAATCATAACGACACAGCAAGATTCTCCTATTTCGGGAGAACAAATGTCTATTGGTTTACCTCTAACGGGAGAATACATTATACAAGTTTCAACTCCTACTAAATCCTCACAATTTAATTTAGAAATGAGTTTAGGCAATTTGCCAAAACCAAAACCATCTGTGGTTAGTTCAGAAACCGCAAAATCAGATTCTCCATCAACACCAATACCAGAAAAAACTCCTACTAAAGCTTCTGCTGAAGAAGCAGTAAAAAATTATTATTCTAATCTGAATCAAGGTAAATATCAGGAAGCTTGGAATCAATTATCATCAAGTTTTAGGAATAATAAACAACTACATCCAGATGGTTATAATTCTTATTATGACTGGTGGTCAGCTATAAGTAATATTGTGATTCAAAATGTTGAACCAACCAATACAGGTACAGACACATCTACAATAAATATACAAGTAAAATATACAAAAAAATCTGGGGAAAATATTACTCAATCTCTAGATTTATTTTTAATCAGGAATTCTGCAAATAATAATTGGGCGATAGATGCTGTTACACTTAATTAGTTGAAATTATTATGGTAAAATATTCCCTGAATCTCACTGAAAAAAACACCAATCAACAATATAGATATACTGTAGACTTAGAACAACATTATGAAGACCAGCCAACAATTTTTTTTACCCCAACAGTATGTAATAAAATTAAAAATGAACTAGAAAGCCAAAGTAACTCTGAAATTAATGATATGCACTTACAAACAATTATTAAAACTTGGATTCAAGATATAAAAGAAGGATATAGAGATAGTAGGATTATTCTAGACTTACCTGTAACTAATCATCAAAATATTCACAATCTCAAAGAATTGGGAAATCAAGAAATTCCCCCATTTATTTATCCAGACTTATCTGATATAGAACCAAAAATAGGAGCGTTACCACCTCTAGATTTTTCTTAAAAGAAGGGAGTAGGGAATAGGGAGTAGGGAGTAAGGAATAGGGAATAGTGAGTAGAGTTTTTAGGAATAAGATATTTTGGCTTAATGTATAGAATAGTTAAAAATATTCCTGAACCTGACTTATTACTTAATAACTAAATTTTTAGGCAGTAAGGAGTAGGGAGTAAGGTAGTAGAGTTTTCAAGAATAAAATATTTTGGCTTAATGTATAGAATAGTTAAAAATATTGAGGAACCTGACTTATTACTTAATAACTAAATTTTTAGG
>NZ_JBNHEQ010000258.1:0-12307 GCF_050016015.1 Dapis hubbardiae BLCC-M172 | reverse complement strand
CTATTCCCTAAAACAAACGAATTTTGTACCTCACGCTTCTTGGGAATTGCTATATCAGATAATTAAAATGAAATTACCATATTGCTTTTATTCTGAATTGAGAATAATTATTCACTGGTAATCTAATTATGTAAGCATTTCCTGCGGAATGCTGCGCAAACAGCTATTAGCAGTCAGCTCTTCCTGCGGAATGCTACGCAAAAAGTAATAATATCCAAATCTTAAGAACTTGCTCTAAATAAATATAGCCTTTAAAGTAAGGTTGGCTTTGATAGTAAGATTCAATTTACTTCAATTAATAAAGCTTTTATCTAAGAACTAAAATAAATAGCTGTTTTCGGCTCTTAGCCGACATGAATGTGTTTTGCTTCGCACAACTCCGTTAACGCTGGGCGACATGGAAAGCGGAGCATTCCCTATACGAAAAAGCGCAGCTCCTCTGCAAGAGGAAGCTCCTCTGTAAGAGGCAGCAGTCTGTCAGGATAACACTGCGCGACATGTTTTGCATTCTGCAAAGCTTTCCTATCGGAATGCTCCGCAAACGCACTTCGGCTGTCGCCGACATGGAAAGCGGAGCATTCCCTATACGAAAAAGCGCAGCTCCTCTGTTTTGCATTCTGCAAAGCTCCGCTAACGCTCCGCGACATGTTTCGGCTGTCGCCGACATGAATGCGGAGCATTCCCTATACGAAAAAGCGAGAGGTACCATAGCAGGAGGCAAGAGGCTAACTAATAGCTGACTGCTTACTAATTATTAAAAGCGAGCGAATCAAGAATATGGATGAAAGATTACAAAAAATATTATCTCAGTGGGGAATAGCCTCCCGGCGTCAAGCTGAACAAATGATTATAGCTGGACGAGTAAAGGTTAATGGTAAAGTTGTCCAATTAGGTGAAAAGGCTAAACCAGACTTGGACAAAATTGAAGTAGATGGTTTGCTCATCACGCCAGAAAATCGGCCTGAACCCATATATTTATTGCTTAATAAACCTATGGGAGTAATTTCAACTTGTTCGGAACCTAGCAAACGTAGTAAAGTTTTAGATATCCTAAGTACAGAACTGCAAAATGGAAAAGGTATTCATCCTGTAGGACGTTTAGATGCAGATTCTACAGGAGCATTACTCCTCACAAATGATGGTCGGGTAACTTATGGTTTAACCCATCCCAAACATTGTCTTCCCAAAACCTATCAAGTCTGGGTAGAAGGTCATCCCCAGGAATCAACCTTAAAATTGTGGCGTCAAGGTATCATCTTATTTGGTAAAAAAACTTTACCAGCTCAGGTTAAAGTCCTAAAAGAATTTAATAGCTCTCAAACTCTTTTAGAAGTGGTTATTTCCGAAGGCAGAAATCGCCAGATTCGTAGAGTTGCAGAAAAATTGGGATATCCTGTACTCAAATTACACCGTACTGCAATTGGCCCAATTAAGTTGCAGCTACCTGGAGAGTCAGTTTTACCTATTGGCCATTATCGACCTTTGAAGGATTTTGAAATTGAGTTTTTGGATGACCAAATTATCAAATCTAAATTCAGCTAAAAACTCTCTTTTATAGCAATTCCCAAGAAGCGTGAGGTACAAAATTCGTTTGTTTTAGGGAACAGGGAATAGGTATGGAGGGAATAGGCAATGAGGAATCAGGAATAGAAAAGAAATTAAAGAGCTTGTGTACCTTATAAGCTTGAGAAACGCTATATAACAAACAAGTAATCTTTTTAAGAGTTTGAACTGAGGGGCTAAAACAATTAAATATCCAAACAATATTGATAAATTTTTTAATACTTTGTGTTATGTTAATCTTGCTGCTTTAATCACAATATATTTTGTTGGCATAACTTTTTTTTCAATCATATTATAAATATCTTGAGGGGTAATAAAAGTAATTTTTTTTGTCAAAGTAAATATCCAAAATTAATTATATTATTGCTCAAATTAAGTTATATAAAATCAATCAAAATAGGACAACTATCAAAACAAGAAAAACTATAGTTTATAGAAAATAAGTAAAAGCAATGGTGAATTTGACAGCAATCAAAAACCTGAAAAAAAGTTTTTCTTTTGTACCCTTAGAAAAACGTTTGAATCAAAGGAAAGAATTATCTTTTGAAGAAGAACAAATTCAGGCATTAACAGATATAGGGCAGAAATTGAAAATGTTTAGAGACAAACATTCGATTTCTTTAGAAAGAGTGGCAGTAGTGACAATGATTAGAATTAATTTACTAGAGGCAATAGAAGAAGGTAATTTAGAACAACTCCCAGAGCCAGTTTATATCCAAGGTATGATCAAGCGATATGCAGATGCTATGGGATTAGATGGAGAACAACTAGCAAATTTATTTCCTACTGCAAAAACTCAGGAAATTACCAGAAAATCTATCCCGAATATATCAATGGTTCAGCTACGACCATATCATCTCTACTTCCTATATGTATTTCTTGTTATTTTATCAGTCCGTTTGTTACCTTATGTAATTACTGGAGCTGATATATTAGCTAGAGAAAAAGGAATTACTACCTCTGAGAAACAACAATATAGACCTGAAAATCAGAGAGATTTGTCAGCTCAAGCATCTCCAGTAAATACCAAAACTGAGCCAAAATATTCGGACAAAACTACAACACAAAAGCCAGAAAAACTTCAGGAGAAACAACCTGTAGTGCTGAATGTAATCGTCAAAGATGAATCCTGGGTCTCAATAGAGATAGATGGAAAAATAGCATTTGAAGGAACTTTAACTCAAGGTACTCAGAAGACTTGGTCAGCCCAAAAACAACTGGTTTTCTTTGCAGGAAATGCTGGAGGAATACTGATACCTATTAATAAGGGGCAAAATATGCAACTGGGAAAACCGGGTGAAGTAAAAGAAGTTGTTTTTACTCCTACTAATACCCAAATTTCCCAGTCTCAATAAAACCTTGTCCTTCAAGGTGGAATTTCAATAATGTTAAAAATTCAACAGTATTATTTCTTTTCAGATTAATCCTGATTTTCTGGGGTACGGCCATAAATGTCTGTCACCTCTTTAAGGCGATCGCTTACCTCTGAGGTTAACATCCCTGATTGGTAACGCCAGCTCCAATTACCTTCAGCAATACCAGGCTGATTCATAATAGCTTCTTCCCCCAACCCTAAAATATCTTGTAGAGGAAAAATTGCCATAGAAGCCACAGAAGACATAGCCAAACGAATTAAATCCCAATGAATTCCATTACCCCAAGTACCACCAAGAAAATGATTAACTCGCTCCTGTTCTTCAGGAGAACGGTTATTAAACCAGCCCACAGTAGTATTATTATCGTGAGTGCCAGTATAAACAACCCAATTGGAAGAATTATAGTTGTAAGGTAAATAGGGATTACCACTACCTGAGTCAAAAGCAAAATGTAGAATCTTCATACCAGGAAATTCAAACTTATCCCGCAACTCTTCCACATCAGGAGTAATAATCCCTAAATCCTCAGCAATAATTGGTAGTGTTCCTAACTTTTCATTAATAGTTTCAAATAAAGCCTTGCCCGGAGCTTCGACCCATTCACCATTGATAGCTGTAGTTTCGCCCTGGGGTACTGCCCAATAAGCACTTAAACCTCGAAAGTGGTCTATCCTAATCCAATCAACTTTATTAAGCATAGATTGGATACGTTGCACCCACCACAGAAAATTTTCCTGTTCCAATATATCCCATTGATAAACTGGATTACCCCATAGTTGACCAGTCTCACTAAAATAATCTGGTGGAACACCTGCCATCAAAGACGGTTCACCTGTTTCTGTATCTAGACAGAATATTTCAGGATGTGCCCAAACATCAGCACTATCATGGGCAACATATATAGGTACGTCACCAAAGATTTTGATTCCTTGTTCATTAGCATAATTTTTCAGCTCATCCCATTGCTCGAAGAACTCAAACTGAAGAAATTTATGGTATTGAATTTCATCCGCTAAACGTTCTTGCCATTCTGCTAAGACTGCTGGTTGACGACTGGCAATGTCCTCATCCCAGGTATGCCAACTAGCTCCTTCGTGAGCCTCCTTCAAAGCCATAAAAGAAGCATAATCATCTAACCAAAAAGCTTTACTGGTGCATAATTCCTCGAATGCTTCTTGTTCTTCTTCGGAAGCGTTTTTTTGAAAGTTTTGGTAGGCAGTTTTCAACATAGAACCCTTAATTTGGGCCACTAAATCAAAATTCACCCGATCGCTGGGAAATTCTGGTAAGTTAGATAGGTCATCCTCAGAAAGCAGTCCTTTATCTTTCAGCTTATCTGGACTAATTAGCAGAGGGTTTCCTGCCATTGCCGAATAAGATAAATAAGGAGAATTGCCAAAACCTGTTGGTCCTAATGGTAGAACTTGCCAAATTTGCTGTCCACTGTCTTTCAAAAAATTGACGAAATTGTATGCTTCCTGGCCTAAGTCACCAATTCCAAAGCGACTGGGAAAAGAAGTTGGATGTAGTAGAATACCGCTAGCTCTTGAAAGTGGCATAATTCAACCTAGAAAATACTAATCAAAAAAAATTGCTGGCATTAGGCGCCAGCCTAGAATTAATTTTACGATGGAGAGAGTATTTTTTGATAGTTAAAATTTTGTTGAGTTTTCTATCGTGTTTGTAATCTAATTAGGGTTTGCTGAAAAAGTCTTTTTGTCAAGGTAGGAGTCAGGAGTCAGGAGTCAGGATAAACAGGGAATTTAGAGGAGGCAGTTGGAATAATTATCCTTTGATTTTTATGTCATAGTCAGCTCAAAATCCTAAGTTTTTGGTAGTTTAAGCTGGAAAAGTTGCACTTTTTTTCCACCTAAAAAGGCTGAAAGTTTAGAATGTTAATGCTTTTAGATTTAATCAGCCAACCCTAATTAAAAATTATTCAATTATTAATTGTCTGAGGGTACTTATACTGAAAATATCTTCAAAGTTTAAACGCATTTAGATTTTATCTTTTCAGTTCTCTGTTTGTTCTTAAAATCATCCCTTTCCCTGAAATATTTTAAGATATAGTGTTTTCAAATGAGATTTCAATAATTGATAATTGATAATTGATAATTGATAATTGATAATTACCTCTTCCTTTTAGGAAGAGGATTGAATAAAAGGAAAATTTTTTCTTGTTTCTCCACAGCGAGTGAGAGGCTTTAAACCTTAATTATTCGGTAAATCTAGTATAGAGGTTTTTTCTAATACAAAAAGCAGGATTATTGAGTAGCAAGTAATCTTTGTAGAAAGCTACTATTTAATACTATTTTATATTCCCTATTCCCTTTTTAATTTGACTAATTTGAGGTATGTATCTCTTGATCGACTAAATATTCTTTTCGAGAGTCAGAAGTCAGTAATTCTTCCAGGTCTAACAACAGTCTATCGCACATCTTATCTAAAGGTAAATCATTAGCATCGTAACCAAAAGGATCTTCTATCTCTAGCCCTATTGTTTCAATTCCTAATAGGGCAAAGCTAATTACTCCCACAGCAGGAATAGTCATCCAAGATAATTGAGCTACCATTTGAAAGGGTAAACCAAAGCAATAAAATAATAATAAATGTTTTATGTGAATTGCATAAGCTAGGGGGATAGGTGTATTTACAATTCTTTCACAGGCAGTTTCATCTTTTACCATAGAGTCTAATATTTGATTATAGGTAGAAAGCTGAATACTATCTATATAATTAAGTTCGTATACTTCGCGGAAATAATCTCCAATCCATTTGGCTATTCTCAGAGGAATATGATTAACTTCTTTCAGTTCTAAATATTGATTTTTACTAATAATTGACTGAAGTTTTATATCTACATTTTCATTTCTTAAGTGTAGTTTTGTCCCGAAAAAAAATGCTGCTAAAAGTAGAATTACTGCCTTCTTTTTTTCTGTATCTGCTGGAGTTTTTTCAGGAATATTTACCCATATTTGCCTTGACAAAGACCGACATGAAATTATTATTCCACCAAGAACTTTTCGTCCTTCCCAAAATCTGTCATAGGATGTATTAGTTCTAAAAACTAATAATAAACCCAATACCACACTAGGAATTAAACTAACTAAATTTGGTTGATGTATCCTAGTTAATCCACTATGATAAATGATAGTAATTATTAAAGAAAAAATCATTGTAACTACTACCCGTCGCCAAACTTGAGGTATGACAGAACCTTTTAAAGTTAGCAGTAATTTGAGCCAGCTTTTATTATAAAAAATCATAGTTAGTGCTTCATTGATATCCTCCCGATGATCCCCTGACCAGAGATACCGAGTCTCCAACTAACCTTGAGATGAAAGGAAATAAGGAATAGGATTAATCAGGATTCTTTTCGTCAGTTTTAGTTGCTTCTATTTTTAAAGTTAAGACAGAAGTAATCACTATGAAAATAGTAGCACAAATAACTACCGAGTAGCGATCGCTATTTCAAAAAATTTAGATTATCTAACCCAAGCTAAGAAAAATATAAATCTGAGCTAATAGAATCAAGAAATTAAAAATACTCAGATAAATTCCATGGGGTTTTACTGCTATAAAACTAACTAATGGTACTGAGAAATTTTCTGGGAGAAAAAATGCCTATTACCTCCCCATGACCTCGGAAAAGTCAGTCTAGATAAGGTCGTGACTTTGATGTTCTTAAGGATAGCTATTATACCTTAATTTTTCGGTAACAATAGGCTTAATAATTCTGAGGATGACCTTAATTGCACTGAGGATTGTAATTTTTTATTAAGTGCAACTTCATAGAGAAATGGTATAAATTCTTATACCATTTAAAGCTAAAACTCTCTACTTGTCTATATTTGAGTCTATTTTATGACTACCGTAATGTCTCATATAGCGTTTCCCAAGAAGCGTGAAGTACAGTTATCTTTTTATCTTTTTATTACTCCCTATTACTCCCTATTCCCTATTCCCTATTCCCTATTTCCTGTTCCCTGTTCCCTGTTCCCTCAAAGCTAGAATTTTGTAGCTCACCATTATGAGAACTGCTATAGCAATTACCAAAAATTTTTTTATTATAATACTTCAATTATTAAGTAATTAGTAATATAAATCAGTTTTTATATGATTATCAGCCATTTAATGTATATTATTCCTATAACTGATAACTGAAAATGACCTATAGGGATTGAATTGCTATAAAAAATTATTTAACTTGGTTTGAAACAACTGTACATCTGATTATTTGATTCAACTACTTGTTTGACTGAAATAATATGTTTATTAATAATTTTTTGTACCTCAATTTTGACACGATCGGACATTGAAGATAGCCATCCATCAATATCAATGTGCATCCACCTTTGACTAGAGTTATTATATACAGCAAAATTCAATAAACCTTTCATATTTGCTGAACCTACTGTGTCACTAATTTCTTTCATCATGGAGTAAGTTAAGCCGTAAAATGGTTCGGAACCTGCTTTAAAATATTGTTCCCACCCACTCCAATTTAAGTTATTACTGGTTAACATTTTATCAGCAAAAACAGTAGCTAAACCCTCTGTATAACAGTCAAGTAATTGTGCATTTAATAGGTGAAATATTTCGTGAGCTAATTGACCGTGGAAAGCATATTCAGATGGTTTATGACTTAAGTATATAGTAAATTCACCTTTATTTGCATTGTCAAGTGAAGTTAACGGAGTTATATTTATGTCTAAATTAATTTTTTTAACTGGTATTCTTGCTTCCCCATATAGTTGTTGACTATAATTAAATCCTGATTGAACAAAAGAATAAATACTCGAATTATTGAAATTAGGGTCTAAGGGTTTTATTTGAGGTGATGAAAGAAATTGAGCATAAACTTCCTGAAGTTCAAAATTAGGAATGTAGATAAAAATTAGTAATGAAATAAGTGCTATTAATAAAAGTTTAATTCTGGCAATAATTAGCATAATTTGTCTCATAATCAAAACATCTAATACCAATTTCATAAAATATTGCAGAGCGTGACGACAGAGGGAACAGGGAACACTTAACTGGGAATAGGGAAAGAAAAACATAAATATTAAAGAGCAAAAAAGGTTTGATTTTTATAATTTATGGAATGTGTAATTTTTTCTTGTAGGAATAAATCACCAACTTAAGATGTAACTGCCTTTTTTGAATTTGGTATAACAATTTTTATTTTTAGACCCCAACTGTATGATGATACCAATTTGAAGGAATAAGGAGAAAAATCCATAAAATACTATTATATTTTCTTGCTAAATTAGATAAATAATTTAAAAAACTAGACATAAAGTCAAGTTTTCGTCTAATTAGAAAAAAACTCAACTTACAGCGCTTTCCAGGGATAGTGAGGTACAGTTTATTAATTAGTTTCAGTACCTGGACAGAATTAATTTAATATTTTGGCGGTGGTAGGTAAGAGTCAATAGACATATCCGAAAAATAAATAAATTGTGATAGAGTTAATAAAAAATGTAATTTTTAGTTGCCAATTAAGACCATTATGCTTCAGTATATTCACAGTCATCCACAAGAATCAGAACGTTTATTAGGTATCAAGTATGAACAGCTAGAAAAGTTATTAAAACAAGCAGAAGAACTTCACAATAATAAGTGAGAAATAGCCACAGCTAAAAAAGTTAGAATAATTGCTTCTGGTGGTGGTAGGTCAACTAAATTATCTATACTCAGAACAAATAATTTTAACCTTAACTTATTTAAGACATTTGACAACTTTTCAACTATTAGGAATTCAATTTGGAGTCAGTGAAACTACTGCCAATAATATCTTTAATTATTGGTGTCCAATAATTGGTAAATTGTTACCACCAAGTCTGCTATAACAGGTACAAAAAACTCAAGTGACAAAGAAATTTTCTCCGAAATTTTAACAAAATACGAGTTAATCACAGATAGCTATGAACAGGGTATAGAAAGGCTAGAAAAATATGAAAAACAAAAAGAATATTACTCAGGAAAGAAACAAAGTCATACAAGAAAAAGTCAGGTAATTGTGTTACCTAATGGTAAAGATATTGTTGACATCGAAGCTGGAAAACCAGGCAAAACAAGTGATATAAATTTTTTTCGTGAAACCCAAGAAAAATTCCATCAAGAACAAAAATTTACCGGGGACAGAGCTTATGTGGGAGAACCAGCAATAAAAACACCTAAAAAAAAGCCCAAAAATCAAGAATTAACCAGTAAGGAAAAGTCTGGGTCAGGAAGAGCTAGCATCTGAAAGAATTTTTGTAGAACATATAATTAGATTACTAACAATATTTCGGGTAGCCCAAGAAAGATTTAGGCTAAATCCTGATAAATATGCACAAATAATAACGACTATTTGTGGTCTGGTTAGATTACGAATAGGTACATTTATTTTGTAGTAGCAATTGCTCCTTAGTATCCATATAAATCAGTTGACTTTCAGGGTTACTTACCTTGAGAGTTTTTAATAGTAAGTATCTATAATACTCATTTTAGTGTAAAAATCAACTATCTTAGATAAGTGGCGTTGGCGGAGCCTAGCGGCAGCTACATCGATCCCCAAAAGATAGTGATAATAAGCGTTTGACTATTTCCGGAGATGTCTAATAGGTAAGAGTTAAAGGGAATATAGCCGATTAGTAAATACATAAAGAATTTTGTCTACCTACTTATACCAATTACCATGCATTAATGCTATACTTCAGCTTGACTTCAGAAGTTAAATAGTTAGCAAGATTCAAAGTCTTTTTTTGACAATTATTAGTCGGTTAGTATAGGTTTTTCCTACTTTTAACAACTCCTCCAACCTCCCACATTCCTACACTTCCCCACCCAATCATATATAGCATTCATGCATGAGAAATGGTATTATTAATTCTCTGTTGCCTGTTGCCTAAAGTCTTAAAATTTTGTACCTCACTAACTCCAAAACTCCTGTAAGTTTCGTTAGGTGATATTGCCAACCCAACGCTCCGCCATCGCAAGTTGACATATTCGACTTGACGTCCGTTGCATTATCCTAGGGCTTCAAGTCCTACATTCACCTGAGAGGCCAATTTCGACTCTGATTCAAATATCTGGCCTAACAGTTCATCCCCCTGGAGATGCTGCCACTCCAACTCAATGGGGTTTATCTCCAAACAGTAGGGAGCCAAGAAGAACAAGTACAACCCCTGCATTGCAAACTAGGGAGTTTCTTCTTTACTGCCTCATAGCACAAAAAGAATCCTATACTTCATCAAGACTTCAGTTATTAAGTAATAAGTAAGCTTCAGTTATTTTTTTAACGATTATCCGCATTAAGCTAAGATATCTTATATCTCATAACTCTACTCCCTCCGACCTACTCTGTACTTTTAAGGAGATGTAGCAACAATGGAGAATTTGGTATTACTTGTGTGAATTGAGCTATTATCAAGTGTAATCACCCAAATTTCATCACTACCTTGGTAAAAGTAAGGTGAAAAAATAATATATAAGGGGTGCAGTAAAAACATAACTGTCAGTGCGGTCAAGAATTCCTCCATGTCCAGGTATCAGTTTTCCAGAATCTTTAACACCTGCATCTCGTTTCATCATCGATTCAGTTAAATCTCCAAGTAGACTAGCAATGCCTACTATTAAACCCAAGACAGCACCTGTCCAAGGTAAACCAGGCCAATCTAAGTACCAAGAACCTATTGTAGCGACTCCTACACTACCTAAAACTCCAAATACTGCACCCTCCACAGTCTTTTTCGGGCTTATTTCTGAAAGTCTAATTCGACCAAAGAACTTTCCGACAAAATAAGCCCCTATATCAGCAGCCCATATACAGCAAAAACCAAGTAGAGTAAACGTTAAGCTCGAAGGCCAACTCAAAGGGTCTATCCATGAAATATGCTCGTAGTTTTCTAAGGTTATTTGGGATGTCTGTAATTGAGCTTCAAGTCCCACTCTGAGTCTGATCCAATAGCTGGGTAAATATCCACCATAAAATAGACCTAAGATTGATGATGCTATGTCAGCTATAGTTGCTAATTTTGGCTGAAATAGTAGATAAAAACAAATTATGGTTCCTGCCAATGTAAATATGGCATCTACTAGGTTAGGATTTAGAGCTGCTACTACTAGCATGACTTGACTTAGTGCTAAAGTAGTTTTGGCTGCTGGGGCAATACCTTTGGCACGAGCTAGTTGAAAATATTCAAGTTGCCCCAGGTAAACTATGACTCCCATACCTACTGTAAACCACCATCCCCCAAAAATAATCATTCCCAGAGCTACAACGATTGCTACAAATCCACTAATTATTCGAGATAAAGACATAATATTATTAACTTAAAACTTAAATTTTACACTCTCCACCACTACTAACCCTCTGTTTATAATTATTTCTGTTGCAGCTAGATCTAAATTAATTCTATATACACAGTTGCTCCAGGTATGTTTTCTTTCACAGAGCTTTTTTATTAATTTTATCATATTTATGAGTTTCTTGATAGGTATACTTATTATCAAATTTTTTATAAAATTAACCTCATTTTCAGTAAATATCAGGGAATATCTCATTGATAAACTAACCTATCCAACTATCTAGATATTTAATACTACTTTGAAACAAGAATGCTACAAAAAGGTGCATCTAGATCGCAGATAGTTAGAGCTGCTATAATTGATTTGAGACAGCTATATCTATCATTTTTCCTTTTTTTTTCAATAGATTTCTCCAACTTTGGTCTTCAGTCTTCCCTCTTCCTTGATTCTACCATTTGTAACAAATATTTATCACTCTTGGTATAAGTATTCAGCCTGCAGCTAGCCTTTTACAGAAGAACTACGTTATCAGCTACGACCTATGAGTTATTAACTAATTGTTCTGGAAAGAGAAATTAGTCTCCAATATTACGGCTTTTGCTTGCAAGAGTACTTTGATGTCTTCATGCAGGATTAAAAAATCATCAGCATAGCGTATTAAAGATAGGCTGTTTCGTTGATCTCGTTTTGCCATTATTCTTCGGCTCGGATATTTGAGAGGAAGTTTTTCAGTAAATTCAGATAACCTTTCTTCCATACCGTGTAGGGCGATGTTTGCTAGTAGGGGACTGATAACCCCTCCTTGTGGTGTACCTTCCAGAGTGTCTAGGAATTGATTATTGTCAAATACTCCGGACTTTAACCATTGTTTAATTAGTCGCTTATATGGAGATTGACCTATTTTTCCTAGCAGTGCATCATGGTTAATTCGGTCAAAACACTTGGATATGTAAGAGCATTTATTACAGCAGTTTTCAAATGGATAAACCACAGTCGATTTGCACTGGGGGCATAATCAAAGACTTGTATTCGGTTGCAACTTGAGGATGTAGAGCTTTGAAACTAGCCTTTGC
>NZ_JBNHEQ010000257.1:6462-6603 GCF_050016015.1 Dapis hubbardiae BLCC-M172 | reverse complement strand
GTATGGTGAGCTATTTAATACAAACCCGGTTTCTCTACTTTTTGACTAAATCTTTACTAAGAAACCGGGTTGATGAGAGGTAGATTTTAGTATGGTGAGCTATTTAATACAAACCCGGTTTCTCTACTTTTTGACTAAATC
>NZ_JBNHEQ010000257.1:0-6362 GCF_050016015.1 Dapis hubbardiae BLCC-M172 | reverse complement strand
TTTTTCCGTACCTTTTTCCTAAAAATATCTTCCCTATTAACTATTACCTAATCTTGTAAGAAGCTTATTCTTTTTCAGAGATTTCTATTGATAGCGGTTTTCATTTCAGTAGACCACAGTAGGGGAGAATAGCCATTCACCCCTACAGAGTTTTGGTTATGACAATGTGGTTTATCAAGGGTGAAAAGCGCTGTAGGTTGTCATTAATATTCTTAATTTAAAGTAGAAAAATAGTAGCTATAAAAGTATAAAGCTACGCATTAGGCAAATAAACTACCCGGAAACCCCTGTTATCATTGGAGAAGTCAGCATCCCCCCAAAGACGGGAAGCGCTCCGACAATTTCCAGGTTCATCATCCCAATACCCACCACGAATAACTCGTACCTTACTATCTCCTCCAGTTTCCCAAGCACTACCATCATTAGGCGCATCTTCATAATTCTCATGCCCAATATCCTGACACCACTCCCACACATTCCCGTGCATATCATATAAACCAAAAGCATTAGGAGGAAAACTGCCTACATCAGTTGTCTCCCCTCGAAATTTACCTTGAGGAGCATCGCCATAAGTATAGTCGCCATTATAGTTAACTAAGTCAGTAGTAATAGTGTCTCCAAAATAAAACGGTGTAGTTGTGCCAGCGCGACAGGCGTATTCCCATTGACTTTCACTTGGTAGTTTGTAAGTTTTCTTAGTTTTCTGGGATAACTTTTGACAAAACTTTTGAGCATTCTTCCAAGTGACAGTTTCTACAGGGCGTTTTCCTCCTTTAAAATTAGAGGGGTTTTCACCCATAATAGCTTGATATTGGTCTTGAGTAATAGGATATTTACTCATAGAAAAAGGTTGGATAGTAACTTCATGTTGAGGACTTTCAGCATTATCTTTTTCTACTTCGTTTTCTGGCGAACCCATCACAAAAGTACCCCCAGGAATAGACACCATTTCTAACATTATACCTTTACCCAAATCTTCAGTAAAAGATGTTACTTCATGAGAACTACGATTAACTTCTTCACCTTTATTGTTTACTATTATGACTTCAAATGGTTTTGGCGTACTTGGTTTAAGAACTAATTTAACTTGGAAACTTGCACCTGCTTTTTCTTTAGTAATATAGAGATTTCCTTCCCCCTCAAAATTAAAACCTACTTCTACCTCAGCTTGTTCAATTTTCATATCTTGATTAATTTCTTGCCAAGCTTCAGCAATAGGACGACTAATACTAACTAATATAGGTTTAACTTGGGCAAAAGTAGATTTAACTTTTTTAACTTCATTAGTAGAAATAGGTTTTGCTTCACCATCTGGAACTTCCGCTTCAACCAAAATCCCATCTTCTAGTTCAATTAGTTTGGTGGCCATATAAGTTTATTAGTAAATTTAACTGCTATTTCAATTTAAACATATTCTAGTAATTTACTCTATGAATTTTGCATAAATCAGAAAACAAGCATTTTAATATTTAGCAAAAGGTGAATCTAGCATTGATCAATATAAATATAGATGAAGCAGAATTTTTTTTTTAAGGAATATCTGATTTGGGAACAAAGAAGACAAATTCCTGTTTTCTATATAGTGTTTGTTAGATAAGTTAAGGCACACTGATAACTGATTATTGTTATCTGAAGGAAAAGGAATTGCTATGATATAAAAAAACGGTTAATTTGATTTGAAAGAATTACTCTCTAAGCTTTTGACAATATGTTTAACCTATTTTTGATGGTAATAATTTTTGAAATAGCTATACAATATAAAGTGTTGAAGTTGTAGTAAATTATGCCTGCTAAAGATGTCTTCCATGATGCTGTCAAAAATGCCTTAATCAAAGAAAATTAGATTATTACTAACGATCCTCTTTATTTAGAATTTGGTGGAGTCGATCTGTATGTTGATTTAGGTGCTGAAAAACTTGTTGGCGCTGAAAAAGATGGCAAAAAAATTGCTGTTGAAATTAAAAGTTTTATTCGACAGTCTCTAATTTCAGAATTTCATAATGCTTTGGGGCAATTTATTAACTACCGAACGGTATTAAGGAGAATTGAACCGGAAAGATGTCTATATTTAGCTGTTTCTGAGGATACTTATGAAAGTTTCTTTACCCTGGTATTTACTCAAGTAGCAGTTGAAGAAAATCAGATAAAATTAATTATTTATAATCCTGCAAATGAGGTAATTGTGCAATGGAAAAATTAACTAAATATAGGAATTATGTCAAAAATATTATTACTGAGTATAGTCAATACAAACCATCTTATGGAGACATAGAAGTACAAGTTGTTTTTGACGAAGAAAGAGATCATTATCAACTTCTCAATGTAGGTTGGCATGAGAATAGACGAGTACGAGGTTGTGTGTTGCAAATAGATATTAAAGATGAAAAAATCTGGATACAACATGATGGTACAGAAATCGGTATTGCTAATGAATTATTAGATTTAGGAGTGCCAAAATCAGATATTATTCTGGCTTTTCATGCACCTTATAAGCGGAAATATACAGGTTTTGCTGTGTCGTAAAATCAATAACTTTGGAGTTTTTTGGTATTTGTGGAATGACAGTTTGCGTCTCAATGTCATTGCGAGGGGGAATATTTCACAATAATTTTTCCCTAATAGCTAAAATACCCCCGAAGCAATCTTACAGTTCTAGAGATTGCTTCGAGGGGTTAAATATAAAAGTCAAAGCTAACTATTTTCACCTTCCCCTCGCAATGACAGTTTGCCTCTCAATTTCATTGCGTTAGCCTAGCTTTGCGGTAGCAAGGGGGAATATTTGACAATAATTTTTCCCTACTAGCCAAAATACCCCCGAAGCAATCTTAAAGTTTTAGAGATTGCTTCGGGGGGTTAAATAGAAAAGCCAAAGCTAACTATTTTCACTCCCCCTCGCAATGACAATAACACACACATTATCATTGCAAGTATGACAACCCCTAAATTTCAAAAAAGATCGATCCGCTTCGCGGAAAGGGAAGAGAAAAGAGGAAAAAAGAACAAAGGGGAAGAATGCTAGGGGCAGAAAGGAGGAGGCAACAAACCTGGCAAATAGACTACACGGAAACCCCAGTCGTAGTAGTAGTCGTCCGCATAGTCCCAGCAGCGGAAGGCACTCCGACAATCCCTGGGATTGTCGTACCAACTGCCACCACGAAGCACTCTTGTATGAGTATGTCCCCCAGCTTCCCAAGAACTGCCATCAGTAGGTGCATCTTCTAACTTACCCGAAACCCTTGATAAAAGGTCTTTAAATCGAAATTTACCACTAGGTTTATAGTTATCATGCCAAACATCCTGACACCATTCCCACACATTCCCGTGCATATCATATAAGCCAAAGGCATTGGGAGGAAAACTCCCCACATCTGTTGTTTCTTGTCGATCTTTTCCTTTCGGTGCATTAGCATAAGTATAGTTGCCATCATAGTTAACTAACTCAGACGTTATAGTTTCGCCAAAATAAAAAGGTGTGGTTGTTCCAGCGCGACAAGCATATTCCCACTGACTCTCACTTGGCAGTCTGTAGTTTTTCCGCGTTTTCTGAGATAGCTTTTGACAAAATTTTGTTGCATCGTACCATGACACATATTCTACAGGACGTTTTCCTCCTTTAAAGTAACAGGGATTTTTTTCCATAATGGCTTGATATTGATTTTGAGTAATGGGATATTTACTCATATAAAAAGGTTTCAGAGTAACTTGATGTTGAGGATTTTCATACTCATATCTTCCTTCTTCATTTTCCGGCGAACCCATTATAAAATTACCCCCAGGAATATAAAGCATTTCTAATATCACGCCATTACCCAAATCTTCAGTAAAAAATGGTGCTTTATCAGAAAGACGACTAATTTCTTCACCTTTGCTGTTGACTGTTATTACATCAAATGGTGGTGTAATTTGTTGAGCAGGTGAATTCTTAGGAACGTCTAATTTTTTGAGGGCTATAATTTCTTCAGCAGATAAATTATCAGGATTTTCTACAGGTTCTACTGGAGTTTCTACAGTCGATAAATCCTCAGAATTTTCTACAGTTTCTACAGTCGATAAATCCTCAGAAGTTTCTAATGATTCTCGTTCAATTTTTTCATAGATCTCAGTAGGCATTTCACGCCAAATCTTTTCCAAAGCTTCTATTGATATTGCTGTGCCAAAAGTTCCTTCCTTCGCTCCTTCCTTGTCAACTTTATGAGTAGTTACACCCAAAACAAAACCTGTTTCTAAATCAACAACAGGTGCCCCACTATAACCTTTTTGAAGTTCTCCTTTATCTATTTCTAGTTTACCAACAGCAACTTCTTCTTCCTTATTATCTATTGTTTGTAATGCTGTTTCTCCATCAACCATCATTATTCCTGTTATTATCTGGCGACGGCGTGCCTTATTTTCACCCATAAGAAAGTTACCAGGAATTTTAATTTCAAAACTTCTTTCTTGTTCCCCATATAAAATCATTAATGTTAAGGGCGGAAAAATATATTTGACTTTTAAAATTGCTAAATCAAAACCTTGAGGATCTCCTATTTCCAGAAGTTCTACAGGAATATCATTTACCCTTAGATTTTCTTCACCACCCACATCCTCAACAACATGAGCGCAAGTAAGCAGATAAGTATAATCTTCCTGCTGATAAAAAGCAAATCCAGTGCCAATAACATTTCCTTTTTTAGCACTGGTAATTAAAACAATTGATTCTTTTAATTTTCTCAGATTAATCATTCTCTGACTGTTTCGGTTTCAGCACTAATTTAACTTTTAAATTTGCACCTGCCTTTCCTTTAGTAATATATAGATTTCCTTCTCCCTCAAAATTAAAACCCACTTCCACCTCAGCTTGTTCAATTTCCATATCTTTATTAATTTCTTGCCAAGCTTCAGCAATAGGGCGACTAATACTAATTAATATAGGTTTAACTTTATCAAAACTAGATTGGACTTTTTTGGCAACATTAGTAGAAATTGGCTTTGCCTCATCATCTGCAACTTCTGCTTCAACCCAAATCCCATCTTCTAGTTCAATTAGTCTGGTGGCCATGTACGTTGATTATTGAATTTAACTGCTATTCTATTTAAGCATATATCAGTAATTCTTAGGTCATTTTCTTGTAATATAAATACAATTAGTAATCAGGATATATCCAATGAAAAAACTTATTAATAATCCCAACGATGTAGTTCGTGAAAGTCTCCAAGGTATGGCGATCGCTCACCCCGATCTCATAAAAGTCAACCTCGATCCCCATTTCATCTACCGCGCTGATGCACCAATAAAAAATAAAGTTGCCATAATTTCCGGTGGAGGTAGCGGCCACGAACCCATGCACGGGGGTTTTGTCGGGATGGGAATGTTAGATGCAGCTTGCCCTGGTGAAATCTTTACTTCTCCTACTCCTGACCAAATGTTGGAAGCAGCAAAAGTTGTCAATTCAGGTGCAGGTGTTCTGAATATTGTCAAAAATTATAGTGGGGATGTGATGAATTTTGAGATGGCAACCGAACTTGCTGTCTCAGAAAATATCCGAGTCTTGAATATATTAATAGATGATGATGTTGCCGTTAAGGACAGTCTTTTTACTCAAGGGCGACGGGGTGTCGGGACAACAGTGTTAGCAGAAAAAATTTGTGGTGCTGCTGCTGAAACTGGTTATGATCTGAAGCAAATAGCTCACCTTTGCCGAAAAGTAAATCTTAATGGGCGCAGTATGGGAATGGCATTGACATCATGCACCACACCTGCTAAAGGTAGTCCGACTTTTGAGTTAGGCAATAACGAAATTGAATTTGGTATTGGCATTCATGGGGAACCAGGGAGAGAACGAATGGCGATGAAGTCAGCAGATGAAATTGCAGAAATGTTAGCTATTAATATTATTGAAGATGTCGGTTATAGTCGGATGGTGCGGGAGTGGGATGAGGTGAAAGGAGAATGGCAGGAAGTGGAATTAATAGACTCACCATTTGAACCTGGCGATCGCCTTCTGGCTTTTGTGAATAGTATGGGTGGTACTCCTATTTCTGAGTTATATATTGTCTATCGGAAATTAGCAGAAATATGCGAACAAAAAGGATTAAAAATTGTGCGTAATTTGATTGGGCATTATATTACTTCCTTGGAAATGCAAGGTTGTTCTATTACTCTGTTAAAATTGGATGATGAGTTGATTAAATTCTGGGATGCGCCAGTGAAAACTGCGGCATTACGATGGGGTATTTGATATAAGTCAGAAGTTATAAGTCAGAAGTCATAAGTTAAATTTAGAGCTAATTTTTTTGCTCAAAAAAAGTTTTTGTTTGTAGTAGGACTTTAGTCTTATCTACAGTTCGGGCTAAAGCCCTACTACGAGCTTTAGTTAAATATT
>NZ_JBNHEQ010000256.1:0-5488 GCF_050016015.1 Dapis hubbardiae BLCC-M172 | reverse complement strand
CGTTTTAGGGAGAGGTAATTATCAATTATCAATTATCAATTATCAATTATTGAACTTCTCTATACAATACCAATGCTACTGGACATGATAGAAAATATTTATTTTTGTTCATAAAGAATAGCTTTACCTTGTCTTTTTCCAGAATCCTTCCATCCTCTTTTTTCTAAATCACCTAATCTGTTAAGAGTAGTTATATATGCAGGAGAACAACCAAATAATTCAGCCAGTTCTCGTGCAGTTTTTAATTTTTTATTCTCCTCATTAGACTTCTTTTTTTCAACTTCTTTTTTGTCAATCCCTTCTGTTATTAATATTTTCCTATCTTGATATTTATTTCTAAATATTTCGCTTTTATGTTCTAAGTTTACTAATTTAGTATTATTTTTAGTAGTGACTAATTCTTCAGTGTTATCTATTTTTTTAATCCCTTGAATCAATTTTTTTTCTATGTATTTATCTATATACCTATCTAATTTATTTCCTATATACTTTCCTATTTCTGCATCAATTTTAGTTTCCAAACCAACTGATAAAATATTTTGATAATTACCTATTTCGTCTGCTAAATAAAGCTCAACTAAAAACTGTAGAACTTCTGACATAGAAGCACGGTTATCCTCGCACTTTACTTGAAAACGTTCCCACTTACTGCGAGGTAATTGAAAATTTATCTTAATTTTATCTTCTCGATTATTGTTAGACATATCCACCAAATACCTAGATAAAGAAATACTTAGTAATAAATGAAATGGCTTCTTGCTTGACAGTCTAGAGTCATCTATCTACTGGTTATGGTACTATTTTTAATTATAGACAAAAATGACAAAAATTATGGAAAAATTTTCTATAAAAATTACACTTAATTGATAAATTTTATTTTTATGAAGACTAATTACTTAATAATTTTTCTTAATAAAACTACTATAATTTACTTCTAGAAAAAGTATCTGATTAAATATATTACAATTATAGTAAAGAATACAACTCTAACTTCGTAACTCGATCTATTTATATTTATCAAAAATTATTGAGGAAATATATCAATAAATTTCGTCAAAAAATCTATATAATTAAAAAAACTAGCATTTAAGCATTAACTAATTTAAAAATAAACTTCCAGTTTCCTCAATTAACAAACTAGATTTATCCAAATTGAAATCATTAGTTTCAGTCATAATCAACTCTAAAAGACCTTTTTCAGCGATGACCTGTGGTTGTATCAATAAAAAGCCTCCCTTCTCACGATAGAAAGTAATATTCACAGGCACTTTCAATGTCCTTAAAATTACTTCAGATTTTCCTGATAACTGACGTTGTGTAGTATCTCCAATTACCTCATAGGAAATTTTAGCAGCAGTTTTATTTGTGAGTTTAATATTGACAAAACCATTCACAGGTTTAATAATTCCAAGAGGCAATTGTCTGTCTCCAGGTAAAGGAGCTGTTGAGCCATCAACAATTGATTTTTCGGAAGGCTGAGTTGGCTGAATTTGAAGACTATTTGATGGTAATACGGTCGAAGACTGTTTTTCTTGAGAAAAGGACTTAGGTATAGGAGAATCAAAACGAGGCAATTGTGCTAGGCTAATTGTAGGCCAAATTATACTTGATAGTAATATAAGTATAGGTCTACAAATTACAATCTTGAGTCTAGTATTTATCTTGAATAACTCATTAATCAATTGCATAATTATTTTGCTAAATAATCTAATGTTTGTTATTAGTTAAATACCTATTATTATATCAGGAAACTGTTACATTAAAAAATATAAAAAATATATGAAAAGTTACGATTGGATTGTAGTCGGGGGTGGTATAACTGGAGCTGCTCTTAGTTATGAACTGGTAAAAAAAGGTTTTGCTGTACTCCTTTTGGAAAAATATTCTACTTTAAAAAGTGCCACTCGTTATAGTTATGCTGGTCTACCCTACTGGTCTGCTACTACAAATTTGACCAATCAACTTTTTCAGGAAGGAAAACAACGCCATCATTATCTATCAGAAGAGTTAGAAATAGATACCCAGTTTCGAGAGTTAGATTTATTACTAACTATAACCCCAGAAGATGACCCAGAAAAAATAGCTACTAATTTCTCCCAGTGTAATACTGTACCTCGTTTCATAAGTGTCGAAGAAGCTTGTGAAATGGAACCCTTACTAAATAAAGAGGCGATCGCAGGAGCTTTGAGTGTGAGTCAAGGTCATGTTTCTCCAGAAGCTATAACTTTAGGATACTCTCAAGCATTTACTAGGTTAGGAGGTCAAATTGAAATTGCAAAGGTAAGTGGGTTAGTAAAAACTGGCAATTCAACCCATAGCTATCCAGAACGCATAACCGGAGTCTACACCACAAACAAAACTTATCACGCTGCGAATATTGTTATTTGTGCAGGTGGAATTTCCCGTCACTTCCTAAAGTCAGCAGGTATCCCTACCCGTATTTACTTCACCCATGCTGAAATGTTAGAAACTCCTCCTGTTGAACTGAAACTAAATACTACTGTGTTAACAGCAGTAGAAAAACGTTTAAATTGTGAAGCTGCTACAAGTACAGTTGAGTTTGAGCAAATGTGGGATGAACCTGGTCACGAGTTTGTACCATTTAGCTTAGACCCTGGCGCAATTCAATTTAAAAACGGTAGCATTAGAATAGGTCAAATTTCCCGCGTACTCACAGACCCCCACGCTAAAGTAGATCCTGTTAAAAGTGAAACTGCTATGCGAGTAGAGATAGGAAAAGTTTTGCCCGCCTTAGAAAATTTACCAGCAACCTGGAATCACTGTTTAATAGCATACAGTGCTGACAACTTACCTCTCATCGGAGCTATTCCTAATCTAGAAGGAATACATATTTTTTCTGGCTTTAGTAGTCCATTCACACTGGTACCTCCCCTAGCTAAAAGATTTGCTAATTATGTAGCTGGGGAACATGATGAGATTATCCAGCAATTATCTCCGAGTCGCTTTATAAATAATGGATAATGGATAATGGATAATTGATAATGAATAATGAATAATGAAAACTATAGCAATCCTAAATAGGTTGCAAAATTTTTTACACGAATAAAATAGAATTCTTATATCTCTAATTATTAATTATCAATAGACATCTCCAAAAACGAAAAATAAAATCAATTATTATCCGCAAATTATCAATTATTTCTACTTCCATTCAAGTTTTCCCTCTTCCTTCTTTTCTGGAGATTTATAATATAGGTTGTAACAATTCAAGAACTAGAAATAAACTCCGAAACTCTTACCCATTAACCATTGCCTCCAAATCTATTCCCAAAAAGTAGCAAGATTTTTTAGACGAATAAAATAGCATTCTTATATCTCTAAGAGACTTTTTGTAAAATAATTATTAAGAGAGCACGCGAAGTGACTAAAATCTAAAAGCGGTAATGCTTCAAGGGATTGAAAGAAGGTAGATAGAGAAGTATTCAGTACATATATTTCTAGATTTAATAGCGACAATATTTGCCCTTGTATTTCTTCGGACCTCCATACCTATTCCCAGTTAAGTGTTCCCTATCTCCTTTTTATATTTCCTGATACATTCAATCGACTTTGTTGGATGAAAGTAGCGATAGAGTATCCATTGCGCAGAGATATTGCTCTCTTTCGCTATTGATGTTCTATTCATCTATTGGACAATAGTAAGGGTTGGTAAATTAAACTTAAAAGCTTTTACAGGCAAAGGTTTCAGCCTTTTCTATTTTAAAATTGATGTTAGATTCATCTATTGGACAATAGTTACAGCAGTTTCCGCGTAAGTGTGGCAGCTATATACTTTCATGCAACAAAGCCCATTTAATCTCTAATTATCCATTATTAATTATTAATTATTAATTATCAATATATCCTTACCTAACATTCCGTAATTATTTTGTGTTACGCTGTATTACAAATATAGATGAACAATCAAGAATAACTAAAAATCAAATATGCCATACGAAAAACTAAACCTCTCAACCCCAAAACCCGTATTGTCTTGGGCAAATCATTCCCTAGAGCATCAAGAACACAAAATGGCCAAAAATGTAGCATCCTTACCATTTGTGTTCAAACACGTTGCTCTAATGCCAGATGTCCATTTGGGTAAAGGGGCATTAGTAGGTTCTGTCATTGCCACAAAAGAAGCAATTATTCCTGCTGCTGTAGGTGTAGATATTGGTTGTGGAATGTGCGCCATAAAAACACCTTTTGTTGCCGAGCAACTAGAAGGCAAACAAAAAAAAATCAGACAAGATATAGAAGCAGCTATTCCTGTAGGATTTTCTGACAACAAAGAAATAGAAAAATCTGTCACTAACTGGCAGAATTGGAGAGAGTTTAAAGAATTACATCCAGGAGTAAAAAATCTAGAAAGTAAAGCTCTCAAACAAATGGGTTCTCTAGGTGGAGGCAACCACTTTATCGAACTTTGTCTGGATACAGAAAACAATGTTTGGTTAATGTTACACTCAGGTTCCCGTCACATTGGCAATAAATTAGCTCAATGTCATATTGAAACTGCCAAAGAATTAGCAAAATTGGCAGATACAAAATTGCCAGACTTAGACTTAGCTTACTTTGTAACTAATACACCAGAATTTGCAGCTTATTGGCGCGACTTACAATGGGCACAAAATTATGCTCGGTTTAATCGAGATGTAATGATGGCTCGTTTTAAGCGAATAGTTGAAAAGCACTTAGTGGGAGGTAAACCAACAAAACCATTATTAGAAGTTAACTGTCATCATAATTATGCAGAGAAAGAAGTACATTTTGGAGAAGAAGTTTATGTAACTCGAAAAGGTGCTGTCCGAGCGCAAGAAGAAGATTATGGAATTATTCCTGGTTCAATGGGGGCAAAATCTTTTATTGTCAAAGGCAAAGGAAACCATGAAAGTTATTGTAGCTGTAGTCATGGCGCAGGCAGATTAATGTCTCGAACTAAAGCTAAAAAGAGTTTTTCTGTAGATGATTTAGTTAAGCAAACAGAAGGAGTAGAATGTCGGAAGGATGGAGGTGTTATTGATGAAATTCCTGGTGCTTATAAATCTATTGAAGAAGTAATGAACCAGCAAACTGACTTAGTAGAAGTTGTGGCAACTCTTAAACAAGTTGTTTGTGTAAAGGGGTAATTTTTCTCTTCTCTTCTACCAAGAAAAACCAAAAAGCCTGTTTCTGAAATATGAGAAACAGACTTTAATTAATAATAACCTTGGCATTGAGTCTTCCTTCCTCAAAAAAAAGATATCAATAAATCCTAAAACAACAAAACATCTTTCCCACATATCAGAAAGATGCTTTGTTAAATATTACCCTGGCATCGAGCTATTTTCACATGGGGCTACCCCCAAAGTATCTTCGCCAGCACTACGTTTCACTTCCGAGTTCGAGATGGATCGGAGTGGTTCCATAGCCTCATAGACACCAGGAAATACTAGAAACGTTGAAGGCTGCATAGTAGAGAAGTCAAAGGTTGAAATGGAGGTCAAGC
>NZ_JBNHEQ010000255.1:0-11339 GCF_050016015.1 Dapis hubbardiae BLCC-M172 | reverse complement strand
TTTTGAGAGGGAACAATAGTCCAAACTACTCTTTGCGGGAATTTACCCAATCCTTGATTTCCCGCAAGGCATAGTTGTACACTTTACGAGATATTTCCAACCAATGGAGCATAGTTTGCTCTTGGATGGGGTCGGGGTGAAGTCGATAGCGATAGTTGATGGTTAGAGTCATACAAAAATTCTAACACAGAATGATTACTCTATACCTCTATATCTATACTGTTGCAGATTTTCCGGGATTGACCGGAAAAAATCTGCAAGAGGTGTCCATGTATCCCGACGCTCATCTTTCAGATAGAGCGCGGGACTTATAGCCCCTCAAACTCCCCATCAGTTAAAATCTCCATCCAGGCAAAAATAATTGGAAAACTCCCAAAGTTAAGAAAAATCTTTTTTCAATGGAGTCTTAAGGGGGAGTAGCCTCATTAACTGAAGCGACAAAAGAATTAGATAGAGAGGATTCAACAACACATAACGTTGCCAAAGACGATTTGGCTCTTGTAGCAAACGAAAAAACCATTCCAAACCAAACTTTTGCATCCAAGATGGAGCTTGGGGAACATTACCTGCATGAAAATCAAAAGCAGCACCCACACAAACTAAAGCAGAATCTAAATTTTGACTTTTTTCAAAAGCCCAAGCCTCTTGCCGAGGGCAACCCAAACCAATAAATACAATACCTGCCCCAGAATCTTTAATTTGTTGAATATATTCAGCATCTTCTTCTGGAGTTAGAGAGCGAAAGGGTGGAGAAATAGTTCCAGCAATAGTTAAGTTAGGAAATTTGTCTTGAAGATTTTGCTGCAAACTTTCCAAAACTTGAGGAATTGAGCCATAGAGAAAAATACCAATATTTTCATTAGCTGCTGCAGCACAAAGATGTAACATTAACGTCGGACCATAAACCCGATCGCTCAGATGAGGCCGATCAGGTTTGCGTAATAAATTCATTGCCCAACCTACAGGTTGACCATCAGGAACAACTAGAGTAAATTGATTCAGGCGATCGCCATGACCTTTTGGATCGAGATAACCAGTCATAATACCATGTACTGGGGTCGGAGCAACAGTACAAGATTGTCTTACTTTAGCAGAGTTAATAATAAATTATGTACAGTCGTAGTAATTAGTGTGACTAACTCCTATACCTAAAACACTGGTTTTGCTTGGGGGAGTTAAAGAAGATGGGTAGTTTGTCATTTTTTATCTATAAACCAATTAAGTTAAATTTTTAGAAGCGATCGCCAACTTATAGATATCCATCAACTGCCGATAATTTTCTTGGGCAGTATACTTTGCCTCAAACTCAGCCCTAGCTTTCAAACGCATTTTTCTTAATTCTTCTGGATAAGCCAGAGCATATTCTACCTGTCTAATTAAATCTTCTCGATCGCCTGGACGAAATAATAAACCAGTACAACCTGAGTCTACCAATTCAGCAATTGCCCCAATATTAGCAGCAATAACAGGAGTTCCTTTAGCAAAAGCCTCAACTGCCACTCGCCCAAAAGTTTCATACCATTGAGAGGGAAAAATCAAAAACTTTGCCTCTCCTACCAGTTCATAAACTTCTTCCAAACCTCGCCTACCTAACCATTCTACATTAGGAAGTCTGGATGCAGCCTCTTGGATTTTGGATGCTAAAGGACCATCTCCAACTATTTTTAAAGGTATCTTCTCTCCCAAATATTCCCAAGCCTCCAACAAAGTATCCAATCCTTTTTCTGGCGACAAACGCCCTACAAAAAAAGCATATCCTCCGCTTCCTTTTCCAACTGCAGGATTAGTAGAGACAAAATTAGGCTTAACAACAATTTTTTTTCCTGGTAAACCTGTCTGAATAAACTTCTGACGGGCAAACTCCGTGAGAGTAATGTAAATATCCACCATCTTCATCCAAGTTGGCAAGATACGATGTACAGTTTGCATTGCTGCTACTACCATAGTACCTGCCCGATTCTCCCGATAGCAAGCGTGGACTATACCAGGCCAAGGGATAAATTTATTCATACAATCTTCACAAACCAGTCCATTCCGGAAAAAGTAGGAATTAGCACACATCAGGCGGTAGTTACGCAAAGATTGAACAACTGGAACTCCTTCTGTTTTAGCAGCATAATAAACCGATGGAGAAATAAGAGGAAAAAAGTTCTGGACATGAATTAAATCATAAGAATTTTGTTTGAGTTTCTGTCTAACTATTTTATAGCTTTCTTGTGACCAAATAGTTCTAATAGCTACACGAATTTTACCTAATTCTGGGACGCGATCGTTAGTATCTTCATAAACATCAACTTCGTGACCATTTTCTATTAATAATCTTTGTTCTGCCTCGCGAGATTCATCTTCCCCACCTCGAATTTGATAGCGATTATGTATACTTAAAATGCGCATAATTTTTTCAATAAATTCATTCAAACTATAGCAGTCATATTTGGGTTATAAATAAAAAAAATATAATTAGGGGTAATCTGAAAGCGTCATGGGAAACAGCCATAATAATTTGAGTTTTTTAGTATTGGTTAGTAGTGCTGATTTTCAAATTAAGTATCAATGAAAAAAAGGTAGTTCTAAATAGGGTTTACTGAAAAAGTATTATGGATGAGGGTAGGATTCAGGATGAATGGGAATTTTACAGGAGACAGGAGGAATAATTATCCCTTAATTTTTCTGCCTCGCGCCAACTAAAAATCCTCACTTTATGCAGCTCTTTAGAAGGAAAACCTTGTACTTTTTCCAGACATAAAAAGACACCTTATTTCCTGTCAATGCTTTGAGATTTAATCAGCAAGCCCTAAATATTTCATTAATTGATAATGGATATTTATGCTCATAAATAAAAATCATTACTTATTTACCACTACCATATTTTTTATGTATTCTTAGTTTTTTACCAAAAAATGAGGTCTAAAGCCTCCCCTTTTAAGGGGATGGAAAAAATATTTAACTCAGTATTTCAAGCCTCCGACTTTAGTCGGAGGTTAACTGATAACTGATAACTGATAACTGATAACTGATAACTGAAATGACCAATCCTATATATATTAGTATAATACTTTTTTATAATTATCTAATGCCCTCTCAGCAATTTTATTCCACTGTAAATTTTTCAGTACATAACGTCTTCCTGCCATTCCCATTTCTTCCCATTCTGAACGACGTTCTAAAAGTTCTTCCAAACCTTCTTTTATACTAGCTACTTCTGGCTGAACAACTACTCCACAGCCACTAGATTTTACATGAGATGCTATACCCCCAACTTCTGAAACTAATAATACTCTACCAGCCAGCATTGCTTCTAATGCAGACAAACCAAAACCTTCAAAACGGGAGGGTAGACAAAAGATATCGTAGTTAGCAATTATGGAAGTAGGAGAAACATCAAAATCTGGATTTAAAAAAGATAAATTGTCACAAATCAAAAGTTTTTTACCCTTTTCTTCCAGCATTTTTCTGTCTCCAAAATCAGGACCTTGAATTATTAATTTATATTTAGAGCTAGTATCTTTTTTTCTGACAATTTTTGCGAAAGCTTCCACAAGTAAATCCAACCCTTTATTGTGAGCATCTATTCTACCTAAAAATAACAATTTTGCAGGAGTATCCTGTCGCCATTCCAATTTTGATTCTGGCAAAACATCTTCTGCATGAAAACCATTAGGTAGTTCAATAATAGACGTATTAACACCTAAATTTCTGAGAAATTCCCCATGACGAATATCTAATACTTGTACTGCTTTTGCTTGCCTTAACATAGGTCTTTCTAGAAAATACCAGTAAGGGAATTTTAGATATGATTTATTGCTAAAAATATCAGGATTATAGGGGTCGTGAGGCCAGGTAATATAATCAATTCCACACTTTTTTAGAAAGCGGGATAGAGAGTAAGCACTAGGATTAAATATACCGCTAATAACAACTAAATCTGGTTTAGACTTTTCTTGAATATATTTTTTTAAGCCAGATGCCAGAGAAAAAATTGCCCCTTTTTTAGATAGATTAGCAAAACATTTAATTTCATAGCCTTTCTCAGTTTTTATAAAATTATCCTGATATCCTTCGCATAAGATAGTTACCTTATTTCCGCACTCTGTTAACCCAAAAGCTAAACCATCCACAGCTTTACTCATACCCCGATTTAAAGGTTCGCCGCAAGGAGGAAATATTTTGAGGTATAAAACTATATTCATTATGATTTAATTAATAGACATCTCCAGAAAATAAATAAACCTTTGAGTTTAGATATGCTAAAGAAAGAAAAATTAACCATAAAAAATCCTTTTTCATGCCTTTTTTCATAAAAATATCTTGCCTTTTTCCCGTTACCGAAATAATTAATAATTAAACAATTAAATAATTAGACCATTCAGGTTTAAAGCCTCCCCTTTCAAGGGGAAAAAAATAAATCTGTTCCTTATTCGTCAATCCTCTCCCTTTTAGGGAGAGGTAATTATCAATTATCAATTATCAATTATCAATTATCAATTAATGAACTGTTCCCTGTTCCCTACTCCTCCAAAAAATATATATCTTTTTCACGCCTAGGTCTAATGTATAAATAATAGAGTTGTCGCTAATATAGAGGCAAAAAATAGCTCAAACCTAGACAGGACAATATTTACCAGCGTTTTTACTTTGCAATAGCTATAATTCTTATACCATTTTCATAAAATATTGCTACAGTGACAGAACAAGTAAAAGGAGATAAGGAACGCCGGAACTAGGAAAGATAAATAGACAAAAAATGGAGGAAAAAACTTTAATTTTGACAATGAATGCAAGCCATAAAGTATTCAACTTTAGAAATAAATCACAAATTGGAATGTAACAGCCTTTTTTGAATTTGGTATTACAGAACAAGGTTTTTAGGGATTTTTTAAGTTATAAAGCGACAAGTCTAATAAGCAAAATTTTTACTTACAAAGCGCTGCTAATTCTTCGTATAAATTCATCCATAAATTAGCCTTAACCCTCCAATTGTATGTTTGTTTAATTCTCTCTTCTGCTGCTTTTCCCATCCTCATCCTTAAATCTGAATTTCTAGCTAAAACAGTCATTGCATCGGCAAGTTTACTCACTATTTCATCAACATAGGTAGCAACTATTTTAAAACCTGTTTCCTCTGGAACCATTTTTCCAGGTCCTCCTAAATCAAGACAAACCACTGGTCGCCTAGCTGCCATTGCTTCCAAACATACCAACCCTCCAGATTCATGCAGACTTGGATGAAGCAGTACATGACAATCTCCTAGCTTGTGCCAAGTTTCATCCCGCGCAAGCCATCCCCAAAACTTAACTTGGGAAGAAATACCCAGTTTCTCAGCTTGTTGGTAAAGGGACTGTTGATAAGGCCCCTCACCTACAACCCAATATTCTGCTCGATCTAACTTAGCCAAAGCAAAAGCCTGGAATCCCAATTGAAAGCCTTTCCAATGAAGAATGCGCCCGATGCTAATAAATCTTATCGGAGAAGAGGGGGCAGAAGGTAGCCTCTGTAAAAAGTCTATTTCTCCTTGCTGTAGTCCACACTGTTCTAATACCTTAACCTTTTTTGCTTTTAATAACCGCAATCTACTTGCCGTTTCTTCTGTAGTGGCAAAAGCAAAAGTGCTACGTTCAGCAGTTATCTTAACAAAGCGATCCCTTTCTCCTAGCCATCTAGCAAAATCTCTTACTGTTTCGTAAATTTTTTCCCTAAAGTTATAAGCTTTCCATAACTGTTTCGGTGTCGACTCTCCCCCGCCTACTGGTCCCCAAATAAAAGGTACTGGAAGCAGGGCAATGAAGCTAGGGTTCCAGTAACGACAATAGGTTACATGATGCATCATATCGAAACCAATTTCGCGATGCAGCTTTTTAGCGATGAAATAGATGCCAATTTGCCACAGATAGTAGTGTAGTTGCACGCCTCTATTCTTCTTGTACCACCATCTAGCCCACGGAGGTAGGTCGTAATAGATAAAGTATGCCCCAGGACAGGGATTTTCGATCAGTTCTGCTTCTATACTAGGACGATTATCTTCCCTAGTAATGACTCAAACTTGGTGTCGTTTTGCTAATACCTGCACCATATTCCAGCCTACTGCTGGTTCTGACCCAGTATAAGGCATACAAGCGTAGCTAGATATTAGGATTTTCATAGACTACGTTTAAACCTCTGCTTTTTTAGAGGTTAATTGTACTTGTATCCATTTTGTTAGCCATAAGCTCATTTTTCCCACAAAAAGTGTTGTGCCTACAAAATGCCCATATTTTGCCGTATGATAGAAAAGTTTTGTAGGTATGTAGTAGGGAGATTTTTTAGCCAGAAATAATTTTTGGAATGTTGTTTTTGGAGATTCACCGGGTTTAACATAATTTTCTATTTTATGAGTCTGACGAACTGGTCCTACTAATTTGGCTTTAACATCCCCGACAATACAGGCTTTAAATCCCGAACGAGTAGCTTTTAAGGTATAAGTATCATCTCCTGAATATTGAGGAAATCTTTTGGCATTAGGAGGACCGATTTTGTCATATACTTTTCTGGGAATAAGTACGCAATAACCAGACATCCCATCTACAAAATTGACTTTTCCCGGTTCTCCTTCTATTCTTTGACGACCTAAAAAACCACTAAATACAGGTATATTTGATTCTTCTCGATAGCAAGTTGGAGCGACAATTGTATCTGGATTTTTTTGGGAAAATTCTATTAATAATGACACGGTATTTGAGTCGGGAAGACAGTCATCATTTAGCCAAATAAAGTATTCTGCACCTTGTTTATAAGCATAATTCATTCCTGTAGCGATCGCTCCTGTCCACCACAAATCTCCATCTCCAGGTAATACTATTACATCTGGATATTGAGAGTTAATATCTTCGGTAGTTCCATCTGTAGAACCATCATCTATTACTATGATATAGTATTTTTGGCTATCTCCTGTTTTTGTCAGATGTTCTAAACATCCAAGGGTTAGATGTTTACGGTTATGAACTGGTATGATTAGATAAGCTGGTTCTTTTGGTTTTTGACTTAACATTGTTCATTTTTTAAACATAACTAAAATATTACTTTCTTGGAGTTATACTAATTTATTTTGCTGACTCAAATTGAAAACTAAAATAACTGCACCCTTGATTTTTTTTTCTATCTCAAGCTAACTAGATATAGGTTTAGGCATAGCTGTAGTTCCTTTACCTGTTAACCTGCGCCACAACTTAGTTTTATAACTATTAAAATCTTCTATTTGTAATGCTAATTCTGCTGATAGTCCTGTAAAATTTTTGGCATCGTCAAGAAACTTTCTCCTAAAGAAATTCATGGGTTCTGGAAAAATACTATGCCTTGATATAAAAGGTTTTTTTCCAGACCAGTGAATTGCACTAGCTTCTTTTTGTTCTACAGCTATATTATTTTCTACAGGAAAACGTTCTTTTAATTCCTCCAGTGCAAAATTAGAAACAATAGTTTGCATTGGTTTTTGTTCCAAGCGAATTTTACCACGATCTACAGCCCAGAAAATCATTAAATTTAGTATACCCTGATCCATGCCGTAAAACAAATTTGGTTGGGACAACCTCAATTCAAGTAATTCTCGATACTCATCTAAATCAAATATTCCTCGCTTGGCAAAATATACCCCGGTACAAAAGTAAGGACGATTTCGCCAATTAAAATCTGGAAAATACTTTTCTATTTTTGGTCCGTTAAACATCCATTGGCAAATAGCTTGGTCAGAAAAATTATTTTTGGGGCGGTCAATAACCATATCAAAGTCTTGAAAATTACCCCATTTCAGTAAATCACCCCAAACTACCATATCTGCATCCAGATAAAGGAAATATTCCCACGGGCTTTCCCAAAAAGCAATCATTTTAGTTGAGGATTTCCATTTTTTATCTCTGAGACATTCATTGATAGTATGAGAACGATAAATAACTTGAACCCCATAGGTTTTTTCTAAATCTTCTACTGAAAATGAACCATCAACAATTAGACAAATAGGAACATCTTTTAAAAAATGTCTAATACTGGCACAACAGCCTTTTGCAAAGCAGTAATCTTTTTCATAAGTAGCTACAATAATGCCAAAATTTTCCATCCTATCTACTCCTAGTCCTAGTATTTATCAAAAAAAATAATTTTCTCCACTTTTAGGACTTGTACCCCAATAATACACCTCTGTCATAACAAGCAATAGTCCTAATTTTAAGCTAATATCTTGAATGTCTAATCTGTGAATTATGTCCTTGAACAGTTGAACATATTTTGTATTAACTAAATCTATTCTATGGGATACTACTAAAGTAGTTCTAGTCAATATTTGTTTGACGTACAATGACACAACCAAATACAGACTCACTTAATAGAGAATTTCATATAGACATACTTAAAAGATTTAACTGGTTGTACTCTCTCAAACCTAAATCTTTGGCAAATAGTATGAAACGCCTAATGGCACCAGATGAAAGACGTCGCATAATTGATACTGGTATCGGGATTCGTTTTTATGCAGATCCACTAACCCATTTGGGACGAAAAATAATTCTGGATAGCAGATACGAGGAAAATACAGTTGAAACTTTCCGTTCTGAAATTAAGTCTGGACAAGTTGTCGTTGATGTTGGTGCGAATGAAGGAGGGATGCTTTCAATATATCCCTTGATTATCAAAGTAAAAGGGTGCATCTCATATAGCAATCCTAAATTAGGTCGCGGGTAATCAAAAAGTAGATAAAAAACTTGAAACTCTTCCCTGTTCCCAGTTAAGAGTTCCCTAAAAAGCAGTAAGATTTTTGCCACGAATAAAATAGGAATGCTATATAGCAATCCTAAATAGGTCGTAACAAGTTTTATAATAGTTAAAAAGAGCTGAAAAGCTTGAAAATTCTGTACGTCGCCAACCCGACGGCTCCCCTACCTGACTTCCCATCCACCGCAGGGGTTAGGGGTGGGTTGACTCCTAACTACTCCCAAAATACTACATTCGATTAGAGGAATGCTTTTTTTGCAAAAATACTTTTTCCCTATTCCTTGTTCTCTGTTTCCTATTCCCTAAAAACGATAAATTTTAGGCTTTCTTGAAAATTGAGATGCACTCAAAGTAAAGTTTCTATTAGTTTTTTCTTTTTGCCCTAATCCACATATCACGATTTGGATATTTGGGAAAGAAATTAAAAGAAGAACTCTTATTTGGCAAGACAAATTTTGCCGTCTGTTTGATTAAGTTTTGAACATTAAATTCTGGAAAACCAGGAAATCTATATTTTTTTATTTCTATAATTTCCAAACCTATTTTTTTAAGTATACTTACAGCAATTTCTTCTGAAACAAAACTTAAGTGATCTGGCAAATAATAAGGTTTATGATGGTCTTTACTATCTAAATTAGCTGAATCCCCAGTTTCTAATAAAATTTCTCCACCCTCCTTTAAAAGATTACACCACTTTCTTAAATCTTCAACAGGATTTGGTAAATGAGAAAAAACATTCAAAGTGGAAATAAAATCATATTTTTCTGTGTGATTTTCTAACCCCTGTTGCTGGGCAGATTTTTGCTTATTAACATTAGGCTCCAACCCTTTAGTTTTAATTTGATTATTGCTAAATATTGAAACTGCTTTGATAAATTCTCCATGACCGCAACCAATATCTAACCATTGATAATTCTGTAGATTTTTTAGTTCTTCATAACCGAAATCCCCAAGAATATGAAGATACTTTTCTACTTTATTAGGGCTAAAATTGCCAGTCATATCAAAATCTTCTTGTCCTTGATGAAGTCCTGTTTTTGCCCCTAAATCTATTTCTTCTTGAATGGGGCAAGGGTTGACATATAGTAAACCACAGTCAAGACACTTGACAAGATTAAATCCATTTTCTGTATCATAAAAATTGTATTTTTCAGAACCACAATGATAACATTTTACTTCTATTGTTTTCATAACTGAATCTCCTGCATTGTTGATAACTCAAAAAAATCAAGTTTACTTTGATCTTTAGCAAATACATAATCCTTATATAAAATCCAATAGAGATTGCTCTGTACCTGAACTATAAAGATTTAGAAAGGATATCTAGAACGAAGAGAGGTCTATGACCAGATTGTGGTCATTAATTTTGTACAACTACTTAAAGAACTTTCATAAATTAATTTTTCACAAAAAGACCATCTACCTGTAGTAATCGTCCTGTTTGTTGATTAGAAAATACAGGTTATAAACTGTACAATTCATAGCCCATCTCTTCAAGTTTATTTATCATTTATGCAAATAAAATTTTGCCTTTATAAAGAGGCATCAATGATAATTCAGTTTGAATTACTTTTACCTTAGATAAAAGTTCCTCTGCACCATTTAATACTTTTTCTTCATAACCTTGCGTATCTATTTTTAAGTACACAGATTTACTGTCTTTGATGTAATCGCTAGCAATGGTATCTAGTTTAGCTATTCTAACTTTTTATGTATCTACATAAGCTGATTTTGGCTTACTCTGCACATGAGTTTTCTCCATATCTAAGATAGAACTGCTAGAAGAATTAGAAGCAACATTAATACTAATTTCACCATCATAGTCTCCTATAACTGAACGAGGAGAAACTATCCATAAAGCATTATTCTGACTCAGACTTTGCAGCTTAAAATGAGCACTGGATAAAGGTTCAAACGATACTATTTTTCCCTGATATCCTTCTAATCGTAACCTTTTGGCATAGACTCCGATACTTGCACCTACATCGAGGACTAGATCGATATTGTAATGGGATAAAAGATATTGGATTTTAATACTGCTATCATTTGCTGGATAATATTTTCTAATTTCATAACCAAATTGTTTAGCTATTTTCTGGATTATTTTTTTCATTTATTTCCTCAATATTTTGCTAAGTTAATGTTATCTTAGTAATTTTTTTTCAAATCCAAAAATAATTTAAAACAACTCAAATACAATCTAATTTACCTTCTGTTTGAGTAAATACAGATTCCTTATCTAAACTAACTATCGATTGCCAATCCTCAAAGTTCTTAGCTTTTCCTCTATCTTTAATTTGAAACGAATTGGAAGTATCAGGATTGTACCAGGTATTATTTTCACTAATCCAACTATCTGTAAACCATTCCCAAGTTGGCTGCAAATAAATTAGAAGTTGACTAGAATTTTTACCAATAATTGTGTTATTTCTTAAAACCCAATTTTCACCATTCAAGAAATATTTATCTTTGGTATAGCCATTTTTAATTTCACGTTTATTGTTTAGATCAAATTTTATTTGAGAACGATCATTTCCACATATTAAAGGTTAAGTTGGGTATGGAGCCAGAATGGGAGGCACGTTTTGAACCTAATAGCTAT
>NZ_JBNHEQ010000254.1:9416-49176 GCF_050016015.1 Dapis hubbardiae BLCC-M172 | reverse complement strand
ATTTTTAGTTGTTTTTCTATGTTTTTCTATAAAATTAATAAAACTTTACAATACTCATTTCATAGTTGTTCCAATTGGTGGGAAAATTGCTCTTAAGTCAGACAATGGCAAATATGTAAGTAGGTGTAATCGCTGTATCAAAGGTGGTACATCCCCTGACTTTCTAGTTATTAATCACAATAATCCAAATAGCCCTAACGCTCAATTTACTCCTGAACTACTGTCTAATGGCAACTATGCTCTCAAGGCCAATACAGGGGAATATTTAGCTCGGTGTAATCGTTGTTCTCCCAGTGCCACTGCTACTGGAAACCCTGATACTGTAGTAGTTCAAGGTACTAAACCAGCTAGTAGACCTCATGCACAATGGAACGTAATTCCTCTTCCTAAGCGATAGAATGCCGCGAGGGATAGTATCTTTTGATTGATATATAGGAAAAGGCTTTGGTTATCAAAAGAGAGAAAATTTATCGTGAATATTCCGTTCCTTTTCCTATTCGTGTTAGGGAAATAGCTATTCCATATATTCTCAAAGCCATAGCAACTGCTATATTTCATTTCATTTTATAAAGCTCCAAAAAATTTCCCAAAATAATCTAAGGTTGTAAATATTTAAAAATGATGATATGGTTAGGTTATTGGTCGCTACTCGCCTATGTATATGATTATTTATTCAACAAAAATAGTCTAGAGTCTATATGCAAATATCTTGGTTTAATCGACTAAAAGAAATTTTCAGTTACTTATTAACCACAGGAATCATTATTACTACTTTATTTTGTTTAGGAGGTTATTGGGAAAAAGGCATAATTTTCGAGCTAATCTCTCATTTCAAAGTTCAATATTTTGTAATTAGTTTAATCTTGTTATTTTGTTTAAGCATAATCGGCAAAAAAAGATTTTTATTAATCAGTACATTTTGCACAATTATTAACCTCACGCCTATTTTACCTTGGTATATTTATCAAAATGGTATTAGTCAAGAAACCCCTAACTTAAGAATTTTAATTTACAACCTTTATGGAGGCAAAAATTATCAATATTCACAAATTACCAAAATGGTAAGAGCAGAAAATCCAGATATAGCAATTTTTTTAGAACCTACTAATACATGGATTCAAAATCTACAAACATTATCCGATCTTTTACCCTATTCCATTAATTCTATTTCTCAGTCTACCCATGGAATTATTGCAATTTACACCAAATTTCCTCTCAATTATTACTCAATAAAATTTTTTGCTCCCAACAGACCTACTATTATTAGTGAATTCAATATTAATCAAAAAGTTATTAACTTAATAGCAACCCATCCTACTATTCCTATCAAGAGAAACACTTTCAAAAAACGCAATCAAATTTTAGAAGAACTTGCTAAATACATTCAAAAATTGAAAGACCCAGTTATTCTAGCAGGAGATGTGAATACAACTATGTGGTCTCCTTACTATCAAAAATTAGAACGGGAAACTGGGTTAAGAAATAGTCGTTTAGGGTTTGGTATTCTTCCCACTTGGCCTGCAAAAAAAATTGGTAATTCTATAGTATTCTATATTTTATCAAGATTTTTTCAAATTCCCATAGATCATTGTTTAATCAGTTCAGAAATTAAAGTTGTAAATGTTGAGACAAAAGCTAATCTAAGTTCGGAATTAGGTTCAGATCATATACCTTTAATTACAGATTTATTCATTAGTAAATAATACTATAGCATTTCCTATACTTGTGAGGTAATAAATTCTAGGTTTTAGGGAAAAGGGAATAGGATAAAAATAAAAATAGATGTACCTGATGACTTTGGGAAACTCTAGAAATACAGTTTCAGGTAATTATCAATTATCCATTAATTATTTATCCATTAATTATTTATCTTCAATTTGCCTTGCATTAATCTCCACCGCAGAAACATCAATAGTACCAGGAGGAGTTAACCTAGTAAAATGACCAGCTTCAACCTTAATGGGTTCTCCACAATTAGGGCATTGACATTGAGTTTTATTTAAAGCAGTAAATTCATAACTACAAACAGGACATTTATCAATAATTAAATTGCGATTTAACCACCAACGCAAACCTATAAATGCAACTACAGGTGCAATTAAAATTAAACCAAATAATATCAAAATAGAATTAACCAACCATCCCAACCCTACAGAACCCAGTAACCAAACAATAGCTAAAATAATTAGCCAATTACCAATACTAGACATAGTTAATTGAAATATTTTTGAGTTCCCTTGATTCACTTAAATTATCTCCTTTAATAAACTTTATTCGTAAACATTCAGCTATTAGCTATGAGTTATTAAATAATTATCACACCGACAGAAGAATTAGTTTAATTTTCTAGGTTTTAACCAGAGGTTATTTCAGTTAGCCTCCTGGGTCGGAACTGCCTCTTGCCTCCTCCGGAGGAGCTTCGCTAACAGAGGAGCTGCCTCTTCCAGAGGAGCTGCGCTAACGCTAACGTTAACAGTTATCAGTTATCACTTATCACCTGACTCTAGCAGCAAGCAAGAGACTTGATATAAAGAATATTCTCTTTTTTATCCCGTATCCAAAGGGAGGCGCATACCCACAATTTTTCGGTAATTATTAATTAGAACTTGCTGAAAAAGTCTTTTTGTTGAAGTAGAGAGTAGTTAAGAATTAGCAGTAACAGGGAGTTATAGAATAGGTGGTCGTTCATAATAGCCTCCTTAAACCTTAATTATTAAGGATTCATTATTAATTATTCATTATTTTAACCTTTTTCTGTCAATGCTTTTAAATTTAATCAGCAAACCTTAATTATTAATAATTAATAATTCATTATTTTAAAGTTCTCTTACTCTTTCAGTAAAAGCTCCCCTACCAAAAACCTTTAAACTTTCCTCTCGCAACCATTGACCATCACACCTTTTATCCTCTCCCTTCAGCATTTCTATACAAGCATTAGCTACCGCCTCTGGGTCTCGGTGAGGCACTCGCCATCCTAACTTTCCATCTTGTAAAGGTTCCGCCGAACCATCAGCATCTCCCGACAAAACTGGCACTCCACAGGCCATTGCTTCCAAATAAACAATACCAAACCCTTCCTGAGAAGGCATTACATAAGCATCAGCTACCTGATAATGTTTAACCAAATCTTCTGTAGGTACAAATCCTGCAAATACCACCTTTTCCCCTACTCCCAAATCTTGAGCCAACTTTGCCAAACGAGGTTGGTCATCTCCCCGTCCAATTACTAAATACTTGACTTCTGGGAAAAATTGTAGTATTTGAGGCAACGCTCGAATTGTTACATCAACACCTTTATAGGGGTCTCCCGACCAAAGTCTAGCAACAGTCATTAAGACTTTTGACCCCTGAAGATTGTAACCCTCAATCAAATCTACAGGTTTAACTCCTGGAATAAACTTATCCCCATCCACCATACAAGGCAACAATTGAAACTTTTCTGGGTCTAGATGGTTACTTTCACAACAGCGATCGCGACTATAACGACTAATAGTTAAAATCTTAGATGATTGTTTTAATGCCTGTTGATATTTATTTGGTAGTGGTTTCCACACTTCCTTACCATAAGTTAAAACTGTGTAGGGAATGCCTAGAGGTACACACAAAATTTGAACCAATGGAGCTAAATTAATATGACCACAAAAAACCTGTTTGGGTTGTTTTTTTAATAAAAACCATAGTAATGTTGTGGCTAATCTTAATCTCCCTAACCAAACAGACTGAGTTTTCAAATAATAGAAATTTAGACTCTTAGACTTATAAGAATTTTCACAATCTTTACCATCTCTTAGTAACAAGATATCTGATTCTAGAAAAGAGTCGTCAAGTTTGGCAGAATTTGTTAAGTCTTGGTAAGCCTGAAAAATATCTCTTACATAAGACTGAATGCCACCTTCACAAGATAAAATTTCCAGAAAAACAAATATATTTCCTTTTTTTTGAACAACTTTGTTAGCCAATTTTATCTCCAAATTTTTAGATTATTAGTAAGCATTCAGCGGTCAGCTATTAGCTATCAGCTTTATTACTTTATCAAGGAGGAAAAAATAATTGAGAGATTTCAAAGAATTAAAAGTATGGATAAAAGAGTCTATCAAACCATATAGTTCATTAAAAAGCTGAGAGCTGAACACTAATAGCTGAATGCTTACGATTATTAAGAAAATCCACAAAGGGTTTGATGCTCCCCGTCCGCTCATTCCTTAGTTGTATCTTCAACTATTTAGTCTAAATTCCATTACCTAGTTTTACCTGTATTAAAGTCACTAAAGACATACGCATTTAACCATAGCTCATCAATTCTATTTTTGCAAAAAAAGTAAAGTATACTTTCTATTCCTGGAAATTCTGGTTGATAGTGAAATAGTTTAACTGAATTTTTTTCAAATTTATTAATTAATTCTCTACGAGTGAGAGGTTCTTTACCAGTAAAAGGTTTTGTGGGAAGAAAAATAATAATCAAATCACTTGGTTCTGGTTGAGCAGAATAAAAACATTTAAAGGGGCGATAAGGAAAACATAAATTACCAGTGAATGGTTTTTGTTTTTTACCTTTCATAACTAAAGAGCCTTCTCTAAACGGTTTATTATCCTGGATTAAAATAGGAAAGTTTTTATAATTTAGAAAAGCAGAAAATTCCATTATCCTATACCCTGAAGTTTCAGGAAAAAATAAGCCTAAATTATTGGAATTATTGTTGCTAATATACCGTTCGAGAAAATCAGTTGTTTGTACTCTTGAATCTATCATTTTTTTTCGAGCTAAAATTTGAAAAGAAGAATAGTGTATATTGTTTATAAATATAATAACAACCAAGAATACAATGCCTAATACCTTATACCTATGCTTATTAATAAAAACCGTTTAAGAGATATTTGCTAAATATAAAGTGGCAATAAAATCTACTGGAGCAGTAAAATAAGGACTAAAAATGTTAAGTTTAATATAAGCTAAAAAATATAATAAATTACCAATTGCCAAAGTATCCCATATTAAGTTGAGACGATATTTTCCCAAAATTAACCCACGGATTCGACCAATGAATACTAAAAGAAAGATTAATCAGATCGGATTCGCTTTTAGATAATCAATAAAAGTCGATAATCTACTATCTCTTGCGATTCTAACAGCATAAGAAATTCCCACTTTACCATAGGTATTTGAGATATATAAATAGATAAATACTAAGGAGAGAATAATTAAACCTAAATCAAGCCAATTATTTTTGACAAATCCAAATATTCTTTCCTGTACCTTATACCAAAGTTGATCATTAAATGCTGTTATTATTAATCTGCTACCAGCAAACCCTACTATTAACAGAAAAATAGGTTCTTTATAATAAAGTAAAAATTGAGTCGCAATGAAAATTCCACAAAGATAAATTAATGATTTGTGTTTCTCCAGTTTCTCCAAACAAAAAATGAAAATTGCCAACCAGAAAATTATGTTTCTTTCAGGATAAATGATACCAAAAAAAGGAACAACAAAGCTAGGTATTGTTAATATCAGAGTAGCCAAAATAATTTTATGGCTCAATTTAATTTGCGGTAAGATTGACAAACAAAGAAGAATTGTAACCAGTAATTGAAAGATTGAAAAAGAATAATATGCTAGAGGAATCTTGCTGAAAATACTAATGATATTATATTCCTGAAGCCATAAAGGCCAAAATATACCCAATTCCGGCGAAATTGGCATATTATAAAACCTACCTTGTAACGAAAAAAATGTAAATTGAGAATTATCATAGTAGGCAAATTCAGCTTTATTAAATATGAGATAAATATATACACCTACAAATATTAAGAAACAGATGCTTTCTAGGTACAGAAAGTAATTTTTACTGAAATTTTGAGAAATATTATTGCTCTGATTAAAAATAGAAGTACCTTGTTTTAATGAAGTTGAATTATTAGAGTAAAAAATAACAGCAAAAACAATCACGATAGTCAGAGAAATTATCCAAACAGTTAGAAACTCTCTATGAGTATCACGTTGTAAATAATTTATAATTTCCGAAAAGTTAGTATCATTCATCTTCATAACTAAAAATAACTTTAAACTTGGAAATTGAAATAGTAGGAACCTATGATTAGCCAAGCTCAGACAAAGAAAGGTTCGTGGTTATAATGCTTATACCGCTTCCTTAACCCAACACCATGATATTTGGTTGGATGATTGATTTGAGTTACTCTAGCTATAGCCTGAATCCCATATCATTAAAATACATTTTGGGACATAGTTGTTTAACTTCAGGGTGATATGCTTTGGGGCGAGGAGATTCAACAAATTGATGTCCACAATCGTGAGAACCATAAGATTGTTTTTGCCGTAACGTTAACCATTTTTCTGATGATGAGAAGATTGGCATGACCGACAGTGCATTTTTTCTTGGGTTTAACAATATTTTATATTCACCAACGCCATTATCCGCAACTTGAAAACAAAAAAAATCCGCCCTTCTAGGGCGGAGGTTTAAACCTATTTTTTTGGTAAATATTTTAGATACCTAAAAAAGTCTTAGAATAAACCAAGAGTTAAGGAGATATCAATTGGTAAAGTAGCACCAATACCTAACCACAAAGTAACAGCAGTACCAAACAGGAATACAGCAGTAGCTACAGGACGACGGAAAGGATTTTGGAACTTATTGACACTTTCAATGAAAGGAACCAACATTAATCCTAAAGGAATAGAAGCCATTGCCACAATACCCAACAATTTATTAGGTACAGTACGCAAAATCTGGAAAACTGGCCAGAAATACCACTCAGGTAAAATTTCTAGAGGAGTAGCAAATGGATCTGCTGGTTCACCAACCATAGCAGGATCTAACACAGCTAAACCTACACACAAAGCAAATGTACCCACAATTACTACTGGGAAAATATAGAGCAAATCATTAGGCCAAGCAGGTTCACCATAGTAGTTGTGACCCATACCTTGAGCTAACTTAGCTCTTAATTTAGGATCGCTAAGATCCGGCTTTTTTAAAGTGGACATAATTTATTTTTTTCTCCGTAAAAACTGAGAGCTAGTATTTGATTATTGATAGCTTAACTTACAAAGGTCCAGAGATGCCTTGCTTACGAATCATTAAGAAGTGCAATAACATAAATACTGCAATTAGCCAAGGTAATACAAAAGTATGAAGACTGTAGAAACGAGTTAGAGTTGCTTGACCAACACTTGTACTACCACGCATCAGTTCTACAATGAACGGACCAACAAATGGAATTGCATCGGGTACACCAGACACAATTTTTACTGCCCAGTAACCAATTTGGTCCCAAGGTAAGGAATAACCAGTCACCCCAAAGCTAACAGTAATTACGGCCATAACTACCCCTGTTACCCAAGTTAATTCCCGGGGCTTTTTGAAACCACCTGTGAGGTAAACCCGGAAAACATGAAGAATCATCATCAACACCATCATACTGGCAGACCAACGGTGGATGGAACGAATTAGCCAACCAAAGTTAACTTCAGTCATAATGTATTGGACTGATGCTAATGCTTCTGTTACTGTTGGCTTGTAGTAGAAAGTCATAGCAAATCCAGTAGCAAACTGGATTAGGAAGCAAACTAGAGTAATTCCACCCAAGCAGTAGAAAATATTTACATGGGGTGGAACATATTTGCTAGAAATATCGTCTGAGATAGCTTGAATTTCTAAGCGTTCGTCAAACCACTTATAAGCGGGTGAATCAGTTACCTGTTTTGTGAACATTAAGTCAAAAATCCTAGATGAATATTGCTGTTTATTAACTAGCTATCAGCTTTTAGCATTGAGCTATCAGGTTTTCTTGGGTTAAAATTCCCTGCTTCCTGACTGCTGAGTGCTTAGTGCTGACCGCTTGTTTAATGAATTAAGTTTTTGGGTAGTTAGGAAGATATACTTACATCGACCCTTGAATCAGCAATACAAATATCATACCAACTGACACAGGAATCAAGCAGCAAGTATATTCTTTAACAAAAAAATAAATATTTTTCCTTGCCTACCCTATAGTAAAAAAATTTAACATAATTTGTAGATATATTTCAGATAAGGTGGCAATTTTTGTATGGCTTGATATTTGAAATGATTTTCTATTATCATAGAAATTTTATCAAACCACATAATTATATCGGCCAATCATTAGGGTTTGCTGAAAAAAGCAGAGTGTGGGAAGGGTGGGAAGTGTGGGAGGTGTAGGGATACAGAGAAAGTAGAAGGAATAATTTTCCCTTGATTTTTCTGTACTTGTCTGCCTTTTATCCTAACTTTTTGAGGTTTTTCAACTGAAAACTAGGCACTTTTTTCAACCATAAAAAGGCTCAAGCCTTTATCTGTCATGCTTACAGATTTAATCAGCAGAGCAATAATTAGGAATTAGGCTGAAAAAGTCTTTTTTTAAGGAGTGGGGGAGTAATTTTTTTGCCCAACTCTTACCCAAAATGCTAACTTTTTGATTTTTCGGGAACCCTGCAACAATAGCAGAAAACCAGGCACTTTTTCCAGACCTAAAAAAGCACCTTATTTCTCTGTAAATGCTTTGAGATTTAATTAACAGAACAATAATTATTAAAGATTGATAATTCAATACTTCACTTCTATTTATGAAAAAAAGATTTTTCCAAATTGCACTTTTATTAATATTCCCAATCATCCTGACCTGGGGACTAATGACCTCTTCTGCAACAGCATTAACTGAAGAACAAAGCTTATTAGGTGAAGCTTGGCGTATAGTCAATTTAGCTTATGTTGATGACTCTTTCAATCATCAGAACTGGTGGTTTAAGCGTCAAAAATTAATGAAGAAACCCCTGAAAACTAGAGAAGAAACTTACAGCACCATTCAAGAAATGTTAGCTAGTCTAGAAGACCCATTCACGCGACTTCTCAAACCACAACAATACCGGAATTTGCAGGTTGATACTTCTGGAGAATTAACAGGAGTAGGTTTACAAATTGCCCTAGACTCTCAAACAGGAGAACTAATAGTCATCTCTCCCCTGGAGGGTTCCCCTGCTGAAACTGCTGGTATCCAAACAGGCGATCGCGTAGTCAAAATTGATGGCCATCCCACCAGAGAATTTTCATTAGATGAAGCTGCAAATAGAATGCGGGGTACTGTTGGTTCTTCTGTGGTATTAACAATTTTGAAAGACAGTAGAGACAAACCCCAAGACATAACAATAATTCGGGACAAAATAGAGATTAATCCAGTCTATGCCAAGTTAAAGTCTAACTCTGAAACAGGACCAATTGGTTATATTCGCCTCAGTCAATTTAATGCTAATGCTACTGCAGAAGTAACCCAGGCTGTAAAAAGTTTTGAGGAACAGGGAGCAATTGGCTATGTACTCGATTTACGCAATAATCCAGGTGGACTATTACAAGCTGGTGTAGAAATTGCCCGTCTATGGTTAGACGAAGGTACAATTGTTTACACGGTTAATAGACAAAGAATTCTTGGTAGTTTTTCTGCTGAAGGTCCTGCTATAACTAATGCCCCATTAGTTGTCTTAACTAATCAGGGAACTGCAAGTGCTAGTGAAATTCTAGCTGGCGCCCTTCAGGATAATGGTCGTGCTTTATTAGTAGGTGAAAAAACTTTTGGTAAAGGCTTAATTCAATCTTTGTTTGATTTATCTGATGGATCGGGATTAGCAGTTACGGTTGCCAAGTATGAAACACCAAACCATAAAGATATTAATAAACTGGGAATTATTCCAGATTTTTTGGTGGAACAAGACCCGATTTTACCTAACCAAATTACCACAGAATCTGACAAACAATATCAAGTTGGAGTAGAGCTTCTAACATCTCAATTTGTATTAGCTAATGCAGCTTAAGTATAACTTCAGCAATTAACAATGAAAAATTAATAATTAATAATTACGCCTTCTTAAAAGAAGGGGATTGACTCAAAGGAAAATTTGTGATTTATCCTCTTAAAAGGGGAAGTTATCAACCTGAATTGTTGAATGAATAATTATTTACTATCAACTCTTAATAATTAATAATTAATAATTAATTATTAATTATTAATTATTAGGTAAGTAGGGCTTGCTGATTAAATATAAAAGCATTAACAGATAAAGGCTTGGGCTTTTTTAGGAGCAAAAAAAAGTGCAACTTTTTAAGGTTGAGCGACCCAAAAGTTAGGATAAAAGGCAGAATAATCACAGAAAAATCAAGGGATAATTATTCCGACTACCTCATCTAAATTCTCCATTCCTCCTGACTCCTGACTCCTACCCCTAGCAGTCATACTTTTTCAGCAAACCCTAAGTATTCAGCCGTCAGCTCTCAGCTCTCAGCTATGAATTATTAACTCAATTCTCATAGGAAGGAAGAATTTAGTCTCCAAAGAGAATGAAAAGTTATAAATAAAAATGTCATCCCTTAACTTTAGTAAGTTATTAGCTTCAAAACTAGGAAATATGAGGGCATTCCACATGATAAAGCTGAATAGTAATAGCTGGATGCTTAAATAATAACTATAGAGAAGAATTAGATTCTGAACTTGCTTTAATACTATTATCTTCTAGCCAAATTATAGGTATTTGATGAGAATCTAATCGGTTACTTTGCTCCTGCATAATAGTCTTAGCTTGACTAGGGTCAAAATAGCGACTAAATTTTTCCTTCTCATTATTCAATCTTTCTGTTGTAGTTTTAATTTCAGATTCAATAACTTGTAGTTTTTCTTGAATAGATTGGTAATGAGGTAACAACTTTAATAAAGCAGAAGTTACACAAATAGAAAGTAATATATTAGTTAATAACTTTGCTGTACTTTCAATTGTTATTCCTACTATATAATTAGACTTTTGTTGTTTAGAGAATACTCTAGGTTTAACTTGAATAGGCTGACTCTGAGAAACTGGTGAAAATTGAACAGATTTAGTAGCTTGCATACTTTTATGTGGATTAAGTTAATCAATTATAATACTTCTATTATGTATATTAATATATCTATGGTGAATAAATGATTAATTAGTGACAAAATTAATTTTTAGTCACCATAAAGTTTTGCTTAAAAGACACCTAACATAGTTGATGATTTTCAGTAATAAAACAATGTAGATAGGTGATTAGTTAATATTGATTATGATTCAATTACAATTATCTTGATGGGTGAAAATATAATATAGCAATCCTAAATAGGTTGTAATATTTGATCGTAGGGATTTGGTCTCCAAACCCAGGAAAAAATGGGATTGGGAAACCAAACCCCTACAGTTTTTCTCACAAATAATTTAGGATTAGTATATATTCTTTAATTATTAGTATTCCAGAAAAAAAAATCTGCCCCACCAGTTTTTACCTTGGTAACCTCTCAATAATACTTGACTTTGCCAACAAGCCAAAATTTTATTGTGTTAAGGAGTAACTGTTAGGACAGATTTAGATGTTAGGTTTTAATAATTGACAGGATTTTACTTGTACAGCTCAGTTGAGAGTCGGAATGCTAAGATTCCTGGGATTAGAGCAATTACTAAAGCAACCAATACTTGGGTATCAGATAAAGGCATAATTCAAAACTCCTAATGTTTGTAGTTGACTTTGCAGTTAATTTTCCATATTTTACCTATAATTGGCAAATTCACAGACTGTTATTTTTACAAATTGAAACAAACATTAAATTTTTTCCTTCTTCGACACTATCCTTATCCTGTATCTAACTGTGGGGTTTGCCACTCAGAACCCTTGTCTTAGCATCTACTTGAATACTTAATATAAGTTAATATAATTCAACAAAAGAAAATATTTTTCAATAAAAATAGACTTGGTAACACTCTAGTATATATAACCCATTTGGGATCGATCTATTGAAAAATAGATGCTGTGATGGTGAGATGGGGTGTATTGGAATATTTTTCCATCTTTTCGGTGTATTTCCTCATATCCACAGATGACTCGGTGCCTCAAAAATTTAGTCCCAGGCAAAGATACCAAATGGCTTCTATAATTATTTATTACGCTAATAATTTTTGCAGTTTCTACTATATTTTTTTATTAGTATTAATTTTTGAATTTTTGCCTAGAAATACTTTTGCTAGATTGGAGAGAAAAATTTCAAATCAACTATATACATTGAAGTACATTGAAGTATAACTTATAGTTTTGAAATAGTTAGCTCCCTGATTTAGAGAGCTAACTTATAGAAATTTGAGACAAGAAAAATTTTCTCTATTTCTCTACTTATTCATAAATCCAGGGAGTTAAAGTTGGCTGCCATGATACTAACTCTTCCTCTTGAAACCAAAGACTAATTTCTGTTTGAGCAGTCTCAATCGCATCAGAACCATGTATTAGATTACGGCCAACAGTAACTCCATAATCACCACGAATAGTACCAGGTTCAGCACTCAAAGGATTAGTTGCCCCAATAATTTTTCTCGCAGATGCCACAACCCCTTCACCTTCCCAAACCATTGCGACTACAGGGCCAGATGTAATAAATTGTATTAAGCCTGGGAAAAAAGGTCTTTCTTTGTGAACATCATAGTGTTTTTCAGCTAGTTCCTTACTTACACTCATAATTTTTAGACCCACTAGGGTAAAACCTTTTGTTTCAAAGCGACTAATAATCTGGCCTACAAGTCCTCTTTGGACACCATCGGGTTTAATCGCGATAAAAGTGCGTTCCAAACTGATACTCCTCAAAAATTTGCTCAATAGTAATACTTTACAATACAGAGCAGACCAGAGTTGAGTCTATAGCACTATAGTTTTTTATCTCAGGTTTATAGTTCATAAAAATATAGTCAAATATGACATATCCTTATTTGACAGGTGTGACTCTGACGCTCGTGTTAGCGAAGCTCCTCCGAAGGAGGCACTACAACACCACGCCAGTTGCTTCAAGTCGGGAGACCCGCCCAACGCACTGGCTTCTCTATTCCATAGTCAAAAACAAAAGGGAGCTGCTTTTCTCATAATATTTAGAGAACCGTTCACATCAGCATTAATTAATCCAATGCTTGCAGTACAATACAAACCTCTCTTTACTCTTTTCGGTGAAAAGGTGACTTGATTATTATGACCTTCCTTGTACACTGGAATCAAATCATTATCTGTAAAACTCGATGCGGAGGTATAAGATTCTTCTGTAATTATTACATCTATCCCTACCATTTTGGCTTTATAAGATAACATTTCTATTAACCTGTTATAGGGAACAGATACAAAATTTTGATTATTTCTTTTCCCTAAGTTGATCTTCTGCTTCGACTGTGGATTGTGTCCTATTATTAGTGTTCCTATTTTCTGATTAATCAGGGTATTAATAATCAAACGAGATGATTTATGAAGATAATCGTTGATTTTAAATTCTCTTTTATTGCAAAGCTTTTTCAGCCTCTTACTCCATTGATTTTCTTTGAGTTGAGATTATAAGGAACTCTTAACTTTGTTATAGTATTGATTTATAGATTTTAACGGTCTGCCATTGATCACTCTTGGGTTTGATTCCGGCGCCCTTAAAGGTTAATGTAGCTAAGTTGTTTAATCCTATATCAATACTGGCAAAACGATTGTTCTCTAGCTCGTATTGTTTCTCGGTCGCTTCATAAATAACCTCAATTACATAATGATTAAGTCTGGGAATGAGACGAACTTGTTTAAGAGCGTGAAGTAGGTACTAATATTTTTAGATAAATGCCTGTTTTACTGGGATTAATAATTCCTTGTTTTAATTGCTTCTTGCTGATGGCTTGTATGGTATAAACTACAAGATTTATTCCCTTTACTTTATTTTTATATCCACCGAAGACGAGGACGAGATTTAAACTTTGATGGGTTCTGTTGATAAACTTCGTTTGCTGCTAAAAAGCAATTCATGTGTTTCTATCTAAAATCATCAAGATTTGTTGAGATACTTTAGCTGGTATTGCTTGATAATCTGATTGAGTAGAGAGTGTTTTTTGCAGGTCGTAATAGTGACGATAATTATTTTCAAAGATGAAAGATTGACGAACTAAATAATTGGCATAGTTATAAAGATTTTTCGACAAGAAACATAGTCTGTCAATTTCATCATAAAACCGATGTGTTGGTTGAATAATATGTCTCTCTACTAATTTCATAAATCATTCTTGTTAAAATCATACCATAGATTCGAGAATTTAGGAATTTTGATTTTTATTTAGTCTGGAATTACCAGCCAATTTCATTATACTATTAAACATCTGGCCTTTGAGTTATTAAATTTTGTCAAAGATTTAGTAGCTCTTTTATACAAGTAAACGGAGATATTTGACATCACTTGACTATATATGACTATATATGACTATATTTATGTATAATTTTTATTATACCTATAATGATTAAGTGAAAATCACCTGAAGTTTAGTCTATTAAAAATTTGCTCAATAGTAATACTTGAGAATACAGAGCAGACCAGAGTTGAGTCTGTATCACTATAGTTTTTTATCTCAGATTTATACCTATAATGATTAAGTGAAAATTACCTGAAGTTTAGTCTATTAAAAATTTGCTCAATAGCAATACTTTACAATATAAAAGAAACCAGAGTAGAGCCTATAGCACTATAGTTTTTTATCTCAGGTTTATAGCCATATTGATTAAATTAAAATCATCTCAAGTTTAGTCTATCGCAATTAAAATATAAAATGGATTTACAGTCAACTATAAATCAAAACTCTTCTGAGATTTCCAACAATACATCATTAACCAATACCTCTCAAACAGATAAAATAGAAATAAATCATATCAAGTCTGAAGAAAAAAAATCATGGACAATTGAAGATAGTGAGAAACTATATAGAATACTAGGTTGGGGTAATCCTTATTTTTCAATTAATTCTGCTGGTCATATTACAGTTTCCCCTAAAGGTGATTTAGGAGGTTCTTTAGACCTATATGAACTTGTTGAATCTATTAAACAAAGAAATATAGGACTACCATTAATTATTAGATTTTCCGATATTCTTGAGGATAGAATTGAGCGGTTAAATGCTTGTTTTTCTAAAGCGATCGCTCGTTATAAATATAAAAATATTTATCGAGGTGTATTTCCTGTTAAGTGTAATCAAAATAGTCAGTTAGTAGAGGAAGTAGTTAAATTTGGTAAGCCTCATAAATTTGGTTTAGAAGCTGGTTCAAAACCAGAATTATTAATTGCTATTGCTACCTTGAATACGGCTGACGCACTAATAATTTGTAATGGTTATAAAGACCGAGAATATATTGAGACAGCAATACTAGCTCAAAGGTTAGGAAAAACACCAATAATCGTAATTGAACAGGTAGAAGAAGTACAGTTAGTGATAGAAGCTAGTCGGAAATTAAATATTAAACCAGTAGCAGGAGTCAGGGTGAAATTAAGCACTAAGGGTATTGGTCGTTGGGCAGGAACTACAGGCGATCGTGCTAAATTTGGTCTCAATATTCCGGAAATAATTCAAGTTGTTAATCAGTTAAAAAGTGCGGGTATTTTAGATTCTTTACAGCTCTTACATTTTCATGTTGGCTCACAAATTTCTTCAATTAGTGTGATTAAGGATGCTATTAGGGAAGCGAGTCAAATTTATGTGGAATTAGCTCACCTAGGAGCAAATATGAAATACTTGGATGTGGGTGGTGGTTTAGCAGTTGATTATGATGGTTCTAAAACAAATTTTTATGCCTCAAAAAACTATGATATGCAGAACTACGCTAATGATATTGTGGCAGAAGTTAAAGAAGCTTGTGAAGAGAAAAAGGTATTACCACCAATATTAGTTAGTGAAAGTGGTAGAGCAGTGGCATCCCATCAATCAGTTCTAGTTTTTGATGTATTAGGAGTTAGTCAAGTTCCGAAAGCAGAACCAGTAGTTATTGGCAAAGACGAGCATTTAATTTTGCAAAACCTCTACGAAACCTATCAATCTATTAGCAAAAATAATTATCAGGAAGCATATCACGACGCAATTCAATTCAAAGAAGAATCCATCAGTTTATTCAATTTTGGATATCTTAGTATTAGTGAACGGGCAAAAGTAGAGCAACTATATTGGGGATGTTTTCGGAAAATTCAAGAAATACTAAAAGACTCTGAATATGTGCCAGATGATTTAGAGGAACTGGAAAAAATAATGGCATCTATTTACTACATTAACCTTTCAGTTTTTCAATCTGCTCCTGATAGTTGGGCAATTAATCAGTTATTTCCAATTATGCCTATTCATCGGTTAGATGAAGAACCTACTGAAAGAGCCATATTAGCCGACCTTACCTGCGATAGTGATGGAAAAATTGAGCAATTTATTGATTTACGAGATGTCAAGTCATTATTAGAATTACATCCTCTGAAAGTTAGTCATAAATCTTCAGAGTATTCTCCTAGTCAAACATTAGAAAATTCCCAAACAGAAATTACTTCTGTATTTGAACCTTACTATCTAGCAATGTTTCTTGGAGGTGCTTACCAAGAAATAATGGGTAATCTGCATAACTTGTTTGGTGATGTTAATGTTGTGCATATTAAATTAACCCCTTCAGGATACAAAATTGAACACGTTGTTAAAGGTGACACAATGACAGAAGTATTAAATTATGTTCAATATAATTCTGATGGTTTAGTTGAAAGTATTCGTTGTCAAACTGAGCAAGCTTTACAAGAAGAAAAAATTACTATTAAAGAGTCACGAATGCTTCTACAAAATTATGAAAGTAGTCTTAGCAGTTACACTTATTTAAGTAATTAAAGGTAAGCATTTCCTGTGGAATGCTGCCCATTGATGTCCCACAGGGAAATAGCTATTAGCAGTCAGCTCTCAGCTTTTTAATGAATGAAGCAAGGGTTTTTTTTCAAACTGAGCAAGCTTTACAAGAAGAAAAAATTACTATTAAAGAGTCACGAATGTTGCTACAAAATTATGAGAGTAGTCTTAGCATTTACACTTATTTAAGTAATTAAAGATAAGCATTTCCTGCTGAATTTTGTGCACTAATGTCGCCCAGGAAAATAGCTATTAGCAGTCAGCTCTCAGCTTTTTAATGAATAATGAATGAAGCAAGTTTTCTTTAACTTCTACTAAATCTTTAACCAGAGTATTAAAGTACAAAAACGACTAACTTATAGCGGTTTTCACTCATGTTGACTACAAAAATTATTGCTTCTTGCTTCTTTCTTCTTTCTTCTTTCTTCCTTCTTCCTTTCACCCCAAATCTCTGTAATCTATATTAATGAAAACTGCTATAAGTTGTGAAATCATAATACTAAATCCAGTTTAGCTAGACCACAAATGAGTCAACTAAAATCTATATAAATCAAGCTTTTCTGAACTAAGATATGTGGTCTATAGTAATCATATTTGGTATTATACCAATTACCATGCATTAATGCTATACTTCGGCTATACTTCAACACCTCAATAGTTACCAAGATTCAAAGTCTGTTTTTGACAATTATTAGTTGGTTAGCATAGATTATTACTACTTTTCCTCGCCCCCCACCTCCTACGCTTCCCACACTTCCCCACCCAATAAGATATAGGAAGATTTTTGATAAATGGTATTACTTCTGACTTGCGCATAGCGCTATAGAGGAACTGTGCATCATCATAAGGCCATTTTCCTAGGCATCATATTTGCGTATCATTCCGCAGAAAAACCCCTGTAAATTCGCAGCACGAACTAAATTTGAGAGGAGCGAGAACGTCTTAATAGTAATAGTAATAGTAATAGTAATGATGACTGCTATTTTTGAGTTGTATAAGCAAAACAAATGTTTTTGAAGGGATAAATTTAAAATTACCATGTTAAGCAAATTATGAATAAATGTAAAAACAGGGGTTTATTGACACTATTCTCAATTATTTTACGAGTTTACTTAATTTAGAGCTTATGATATGATTTTTATAGTCACAGACTTGGTGTAATTAATTTATTCAAAAACCCTGTCAACTATATTGAATTCGTAGAATATTAAGTAGTTTTAAATTTAATCTCTGGATAGAAAAAACAAATTTTCCCAAGACAACTTAACAATAGAAGCCCAAAAATTTGACAAAAACGTATATTTGTGCGTGTATAATTTTGGTTAATAAAATTCCAAGAATATAGATTTAGATTGGATCGGCTTATATTGTTTCGGTATTACTATTACCACTTATGGTATTACAGAATATAGCAGTCAAAGCAAAGATTAGGAAATTTCTCAATAGGAAAACTCACTCAGAGATTGCTTTTAACTTTTGCATGAGCGACTTTTAACTTACCGAAAAATTAAGGTATAAAGCCTCTCCATTCATGGAGAAAAAGTGGTCGTTTAGCTAGCGCACAACTAACAATCGGAATGCTTTTCATATCGCGCAGCGTTTCGCTTTCCTAAGGAATGCTAACGCAAACGCGACATGAAAAACGAAGTTTTGCGTTCCGCAAAACGCAAACGCACTTCGGCTTTCGCCGACATGTTTGTGGAGCATTCCGTCAGGAAATGCGGAGCATGACCTAGGATTGGATGGATAAATTACCTACCCATATCCAATCGACCAAGAGAAGAAAAAAATTCCTTTTAACCCAATCCTTCTATGACAAAAGAGGTAATTATTAATTGTTAATTGTTAATTGTTAATTATTAATTAATGAGGTACAGTTGTTTTTCTTATTTTCTACTCCCCATCCCCCCATCTTCCCTACTCCCTACTCCCTAAAACAAAGGAATTTTGTACCTCAAGAGTGTGGGAATTGCTCTACTTTCTTCCATATAAATTTCACCAGAAAGAAGAGAAGATTTTAGGTCAAAAAAATTAATTCACCTTTCTCCTTCTTCTTTCTTTTGTAAGCATTCAGGTAGCTCCCCTTTAGCTTTTCCTGCGGAATCTTAGGTAAACAATTTTTCCTTGGTAATAATCCTGCACTAAGTAATTAATGAAAAAGATTAGCAAAGAATAATTTGAGAGTAACTTTTAATTGTTCCTCAATCTTTCAACTCTAATTCTTCCTTAAAAAAGAATAAGTTAATAGCTAACCCTTGAATGCTTACCTTCGAGTTAACCCCCATTTTCCTGCAAAATATCCTTAATTGTTTCATGTTCTACAGGAGGAGCAGAAGGGAAAGGATGACGAGTATCAGTAATTAACCAATCAAGGGCAGCAGCTTGCACATCAATAGATGCTCCTGTCTTATCCACACAATAACGGCCAAAAACCAACTTATCAACTAAACGAACCCCTGGACCCAAACGGGAATATTCAAAAATAACACTACTATCAACAGTCGCACCACTACAAATCCAGCAATTAGGACCAATCATAGTAGGTCCAACAATTTTGGCACCATCCTCAATCCTGGTCATACCACCAATATAAACAGGTCCCTCAATATCTACCTTATCCCAGTTAACTGCCACATTTAAGCCAGTATAAATTCCTGGAGATACCTCTTTACCAGGAATAGAAACATTTTTAACTTGCCCCTGAAGTACATCTCTAATTGCTCGCCAGTAGTCCGGCACCTTACCAATATCGACCCATTCAAAATCCATTGCCACACCATAAAACGGTGCCCCTATCTCTACCAACTTGGGAAATAACTGACTACCAATATCAAATTCAACACCAGACGGAATATAATCAAGCACTTCTGGCTCAAAAATATAAATACCAGTATTAATATCGGTACTAAGAGCTTCTTCAACTTTTGGCTTCTCCTGAAAAGATTGAATTCGCCCTGTTTCATCTGTCACTACAACACCGTAACTAGAAACCTGTTCGCGAGGAATAGATTTCATAATTACAGTAGCCATAGATCCTTTTTCTTTATGCCATTTGAGTGCTGCAGTCAAATCCAAATCTATCAAAGCATCACCACAAAGAACTATAAAAGTATCATCAAAATAAGGATAAAAGTCTTGAATTCGCCTCATACCACCAGCAGAACCCAGTGCGTCCCCAATCAAGTTTCCATCCTCAATTCGTCCTTCAAAAGAATAAGCAATATCTACCCCAAACTTTTGACCATCACGAAAATAGTCCTCTATTTCCTTTGCTAAATGGCTAACATTGACCATAATTTGGTCAACACCATGTAGACGAAGTAACTCTACCAAAAATTCCATTACTGGTTTTTGCAGAATAGGAATCATTGGTTTAGGAATGCGATAAGTAATTGGACGAACACGAGTTCCCTTACCTGCGGCCAGAATCATGGCTTTCATTTTGGTTTCCTCCACCTTAAAAATGCCAAAAATACTAAAATACTTATTATCTCTGTTCTCAACTCACAATACAAACTCCGTTAAAACCTCACTTCAACAGGCAGAAAAGCAGAATGATAATTTTTCACTTTCCTGATGGAAAGGTAGATGGCTCAATTTTTATCTACCAATATTTGTTGATATTCTAGGTAAACAGGGTTATTGCTGGACATATCTTTCCAGTTCATATTCATAGATACTGGATCATAAGATTTTTCTGAGATATTTCTAATTATCAGTTTGGTGCTCTTAAGTTTAATGAATTAGAATCTTCACGAAAGAAGTAATTCAAGGTTTTTACCAATGGATAATTGATAATTAATCAATTCGGCTTTATTGCCTCTCCTAATAATTGATAATTGATAATTGCGGACAGCTTTGCGCTAGCAAAACGGAGTTGTGCGAAGGAAAACGCAATTCAAGTCGCTCCGCGTTTTTCTTCGGAATGCTCCCCTTTCCATGTCGGCGACAGCCGAAAACAAAAATAATGATCCATTATCGATTGTTCATTATCAATTGTTAAAGAGGTAATTATCCATTATCAATTAATGAACCAATAATACACATATCAGTGCAATAACTTACTACATTGATATTGAAAAACCAAAAGATTCTTATTATTGCTAAGAAAGAATTAGTTAGGGCATAGACTGATGATAAATCTTAGAAAACGGAAATGTTTTTTCAACTGTTCCCTGTTCCCTGTTCCCTGTTCCCTGCTATATATAAAAAACTTTTGAGGTTTTGATATGCTTGTGAATTTCCCTAGTAATAACTTAAGTTCGACCAAGCAAGACGGTAAATTAATTTTTGCCACTATGTACCGAAGTATTATAGAAATTGCAAAAGACTATTATACTATTCTATTTTTCAAGGGATTAAATTTTCTCCTGTAAAACTTTTTGTTCCTGAGAGCTTGATGAAAGAGTACGGATTTTGATTTCTTGATAAAATTGTTCTTGGGATAACTCAACTTTAGATTGAGCAGAAAGCAGGAGTAATGCCCAAAATGCACCTACTCGATCAGAGTTTACTGGGACATTAGTATGTTGATTTTGCTTTTCTGTTTCAGCTTTAGACTCTAATGCTGAAGACCACAATTCTAAAAGATGCTCAAATTCTAACCAACCTTCACTGGTATCTGGTAATTTTTCTAGAAGAAACTGTTCTAGGTCAGTAGCTGTTTCTACTAAATTTTCCTGGTGAGCTAATTCTGCAATTACTTTTGCCGCTTGTGCTCTTGCTTTGGAGCTGGTTTTGCGAATACGAGGACGTGCTTTTCTATCTTCTATAGCAGATCCAATCAGTTGCAGTTGCTCAATTAATTCTTGAAGGGTGACTCGACGTTTACGGGGGGAGGGAGCTACAGCACGACGACGTAATTGTTGCTCTAGTTTTAGTGGTATCTTTGGTGTTTCAAAATTTTCTGCTTGTGGAATTTGTACTATTTCACATATCTCTGAATTATTTTCAGATGATTCTGAATTAGCCAGATGATCGGCTTTTAGCCAGACTAATATAGATGCGTACAAAAATGCTTGACCTGACTGAGATAAATTGGCAAAATCGTCACTTGCAGAAATATTTGATTCAGGAGTAAGTTTACTTAAGTAGCGATCGATTACTTCAATTACTTGGACATCCCAAGGATTAATTTCTCCTTTTTCTGCTAGGTTTGTTAATAGGGCTATTCCTTCTGAAAGGGTTTCTGAAACTTGGGGAACTCCAATTGTCATAGCCGTAGTTTTTTTTCTCTACTTTACTGTACTTTTAAATATCAATAATGATCGGACTATCCTTGAAATTTGTTAATCTGGAATCTCACACTTTCTGATAAGTGTGAGATTATTGAGAGTGAAAAATTTAAAGATAGTAAAGGTTAGCTTTCAGCTATTAGCATTCAGCATTCAGCTTTTCCTGTGGAATGCTATGCAAACAGCTTTTGAATGTAATAATTTACTAAGGTTAGGTGATAACCTTTTTCTTCAAAAGCAAAACTTTTAATTCTCCTTGAAGACTAATTCCTTATTCCAAAATAATTAGTTAATAACTCAGAGCTGATAGCTGATACCTGATACCTGAATGCTTAGAGTAAAGGTTAGTATGATTCAAATACAAGTACCCAATGAAATAAAAAGTCATAATTGAACTAATTATACTTTTATTTAGAAGCTTCTAATTCAGTAGATTTTTCTAGCTCAGACAAAGTTTCTGATGCTGGCAAACTAGCTCTTTGTTTTAATTCCTCTTCATAGCGTTCTACATCTTCTTGTAATTCTTGAATGCGTTTATTTCTGGTACGAATTTCTCGCATTTGTCCTAAGCTTCCTATGGTATTTTGCACTCTTGACCATAAGTTGAATAGCCATGCTAGAACTGCTCCTAATCCTGTGGCAATTACAAGCTCTACAGATAATGGAGCTTCTAACTCGATACCTTCAATAAGTTTGATAGTTGTTAGTTGGGTATTTTGTAAGCTGAATATAACTAACGCTAAACAAACTATGAAAATCAGCAAAAAGTTTATAGGTTTCATTGTTTTTGTTTCAACTTATGCTTGAATGGTCAATATCTTAAGTTTATACCTTTGATGTATAAACTGGCAATATATTTTTTCATGGTAAGTCCTATATTAAATTAACTAACTATCTAATACCAAAATTGGGAGTAGGGAGTAGGTAATAGGGAATAGAATTATTAGAGATAATATATTTTCGCTTAATCTCTAGAATAATTACAAACATTAGTTATCCACAGTAATCCATTATTATTACTTAATAACTGAATTATTGAGGACTTTTAGCATTATTTTTTGGAATTAGTAAATTTGCTATGATAATTAGTTTTTACTTATTCCTAAAGTAGGTAATATTTGATATTTTAAAGCTATACCTAGATAAACAAATAAACTAATTAAAATTGCACCTATTCCTATATTGCTCGGAATCCAAAATACCACATCCAATGAATTGATTTCTCCTGGCTTGAGTTTCCAGATAATTTCCTTGTCGTTTTGATAGTATATTGTATTATTTTCACTGGATTCGATGTTGCTAAAACCCCAAGGTGTAATTAACTGAAACTCCACATCTAATAACTCACCAGGATTAACTAAAACTTTACTATTAGATGTAGATAATCGTAAATCTAAATTCATACTCAATTTATTCCGTAAAGCTACAAAAAAATTATTCTGGTTCACATCAATATGAGATGCTAATTTTGGTAAATCTTCCGCCACTTTTGGGGAATAATTTGGAGATTCTAATGACTCTATAGGTTGAAAAAAACTATTGAATTTTTCTTCCAACTCAGCACCATTATTAAAAGGGATTGTAACTACAACTTCTTGCCTAGATATTCTTTTAGTTTTTCCTTCTAACTCATAAGCTCTAGTTTCTAGACTTTTTAACCAATCAGAAACTATCTCACGACTAAAATTGCGTAACTTCTTTGCTAGTTTAATATGTTGTACAATCTCACCGTGGGTTTGACTCTGAAAATTTATTCCCACTTCATATTGAACACATCCACTGAGCAGTAAAATTGCTAAAAAACTAATAAAAATAACTTTTATAACTTTCATATCTAAGCCTGCCTTGTTGCTACACCTAATTTTTTAAATAAGATAGATGGTAAATAGTAACCACCATTAACTAACTCTGGAAAATTGCCAATATCTACTAAATTTTGAAATGCCTCAAAAATATTACCTGCCACCATTGTATTTTTAACTCGACCTATTATTTCACCATTTTCTACCTTATAACCTAAAGCTAAATTGATAGAAAATTATCCTGCTAGTTGATTTGATTGACCCGCTCCTAATACCTGCTCTACTATTAAACCTTCTTTTATATTACTAATCAATTTACTATTAGAAATTTTCCCAGGACTAATACTCAAATTTACTAAACTAGGAGTAGGCTAAGATAGTCCATCTCTAAAACCATTATCAGTGGACTTGTACCCTGCAAGAACAGCCCATTTGTTGTCCTAATATAAGCTTTTGACTGTGCCTGCTTCTATAAAGGTTTTGACCATAGTTGCCATACCTTCATCATCAAAGGGACAAACATAAGGCTCAAGATTCGGGTTTTCAAAGAGGGTCATTTCAGTTATCAGTTATCAGTACCTCTAGCTGTTTGCGCAGCATTCCGTAGGAAAGCTTCGGGATTGAAATAAGGAATATGTTCTTTTTTTTATCCCCTATCCAAGGGGAGGCGCATACCCACAATTTTTCGGCGTTGGTGATTGGTAGGATGATTTTCTACTAGGGATGATACCCATCACTTACTCTGGTTAAATATTTAGAGGTATCACAAACAGATTACTCTTAAAAGTTTCATCTCTTGACTTACCAACGCCAATTTTTCGGTAAAACGGCGGTCAAAAATATTCTCTCCTACCTTATTTGCAAGAGAAGAAGCTTTTTGGACTATAGCTTGTCCAGACAAAACAGTTTTCCATAATCTGGCGATCGCTTTTCCTACTGCTTTAGGAGTAAAAAATACGGGGAAAGTTCCACTGGTTATCTTAGCTGAATTTTCTGCCCATTGATATTTTTGGATTAACTGAGAAATTAGTTTATTGATGTCTAGGGGGCGAAGGCTAACCACATCTGAACTAGATATTTGTAGAAAGTCTTCACCTTGAACTAAATTACTAGAAATATTAGCACTAAGTGATTGATTAATTTTTTGAGCATAGACATCAGTATTAGTCAAAATTTTTACTTTTTTCTTCCGAATATTAAAACCAATATTTACCAGACTATTTGGATTGTAATTATGAATTTTTTCAATAATTTCTTGACCAGACTCTATTAATTTCTTAGCTTGAGGCAAGTTATGATCTAAATTTTAGTGGATTAAAATGATATGAGACATCAAATTAAAATTATACAATGTCGTTAACTTTGGATGTTTGAATAGCAGCATCAACTAAATACTCAATTATAGTCATTTCACTTTAGATTGAGATAAAGCTTCCTTGCCATGAGGGAGTTTCAGACGAAAAAACGTCTCATTTTTAAGTTAAACTACTATATTGTCAAATCTGTATAACTAGCAAAACCTAATCTACCTTGATAAATTAATCTCAGAGCCACCCCTTTTTTAGCTTTAGTTTGTAGAGATTTTAAACGATTATTTTCACATTTTATGGGGGTATCCTCGGTTGATAAATAGTAAATTTCTACAGCTTCAGCTTTTCCACTAGCAAGTTTAAGAATTTGCTCTAAAGTTGACTCACTCACAATAATAGACCTCTTACAAAAGTAAAAGATTTTTTCGTACATTTTTCTCGAAAATCTCTTACCGAAAAATAACGGTTTAAAGCCTCTCCTTTAAAGAATAAAAAAGAAAAAAAATCCCCTTTAACCAATCCTATTATTTTCAATAATTAATAATTATTAATTATTGAACAATTCCCCATTCCCTATTCCCTACTTCTGCAAGGAGTCTAACCTTTATTTAATTTTAAAATTAGAATTCTTCATAACTTGCTGTAGCAGCCTGCTCATTATCACGTTTAGAACCGAGTAAGTCTAGTTGGTATACTCTAATTACTGGCTTAGAACGATTTGCTCCCGTATTACGATCTTGCCAATAATCAAACTTCAACGAGCCTTTTACCCCTATCAAGCTACCTTTACGAACATAGTCAGCAGCAACCTCTGCTTTTCTATCCCAAATTTCCAAATTGAACCAGTCTGGTTGGTCATTCTTACTAGAACGACGATTTACGGCCAAAGTTAAATTACAAACTACACTGCCTGATTCAAAATATTTAACATCAGGATCTCCACCTGCCCTACCAACCAAAGTTACAACATTTAAACTCATAGACTATAGAATATATTAATTAATTTCTAATTTTACCAAAAAACAGGGTTTAAGTCCTCACCCTTGTAAAGCAAATTTATATTATAATATAAATTCTCATAAGGGATATCTAACACTCTAAAAACCTATCTTATATAATCAATAGAGATAGCAAACAATAGAGAAAACAAGTTTTTTTGAGCCCGTGAACTGTACAAAATGGCATATAGGAATAGGTTTTATAAGTAGAGAGAAACCTTGGAAAAAACACTATATGTGGATTAGATATCGCCAGGTATTTCATTATAAGTAGTTTCAGTGAACTACGAATTCTGGATTTTCAGAATAATCTCCTGGCTTTTGTCAAACTTATAACTATATCCTAAGAGGACTAATTACTCAAGCAACTCCTAAATCAAATACTTCCTCCGGATTTTGTCCCTATTGTGTCGCACTAAGAAACCAAGGACAGTTAAACTTGCTTATATCATTTTTGATACAGTCCTAGTAGACTGAGGAATATATCATAAAATACACCTCAGCTATATTTCTTTATAAATTATTAAATAAACTTAAGATTTGATTTTGGGGGTCAAAATCTAGTGGGTCTGATAAATAGGTTTTCCTTGTCTCGGGACATGGGAATTGACTTGGGTACTGCGAATACACTTGTATATGTATCTGGTAAAGGTATTGTTCTTCAAGAGCCATCTGTAGTAGCTATTGACCAGGAGCAAAAAACTTCTATTGCAGTGGGAGAAGAAGCTAAAAGGATGTTAGGGCGAACTCCTTCTAATGTAATTGCGATGAGACCTCTAAGAGATGGGGTCATTGCTGATTTTGATACAGCAGAATTAATGCTGAAACATTTTATCAGGCGAGTCCATGAAGGAAAAACTTTAGTATCTCCAAGAATTGTTATTGGCATTCCTAGTGGAGTAACTGGCGTAGAAAGACGAGCTGTAATGGAAGCTGCTTCTCAAGCTGGTGCTAGGGATGTACGGTTAATTGATGAACCTGTTGCTGCTGCTATTGGTGCGGGGTTGCCTGTAGCCGAACCTACTGGCAATATGATTGTGGATATTGGTGGGGGAACTACAGAAGTTGCTGTTCTGAGTTTACAAGGGACAGTTCTGAGTGAGTCTGTGCGTGTAGCTGGAGATGAATTGAATGATGCTGTTACTCAGTATATGAAAAAAGTCCATAACTTGGTCATAGGTGAGCGAACTGCGGAAGATATTAAGATTAAATTGGGTTCAGCTTATCCGACTCAGGATGATAATGAGGCATCAATGGAAGTTAGGGGTATACATCTATTATCTGGTTTACCTAGAACTGTCACAGTCAAAGCAGCAGAAATTCGAGAAAGTATGACTGAACCTTTATCTAAAATTATAGAGGCGGTTAAGCGAACTTTGGAACGCACTCCCCCTGAACTAGCAGCAGATATTATCGATCGGGGTATTATGTTAGCTGGTGGTGGTGCTTTGTTAAAGGGGATAGATACTTTAATTAGCCATGAGACTGGCATTATCACTCATATTGCAGCAGACCCACTTTGTTGTGTAGTTTTGGGTACTGGCCGTGTTTTGGAGAATTTTAAACAGCTTGAAAGGTTTTTCAGTGGGCAAGCTCGCTAAGGTCTGGTTATGTTATTTGAGTACGGACTAAAGGGCTTTTCTGGGATAGTTTTTTTGATTAGAACTTAAAGATTATTATGTTAAGTCTGCTTAATACATCTATAAGTTCACTAAGACTATTAATTGCTAATATAGCATTTCTAAGTAAGCTTGAGGTACAGTTGTCTTTTTTATTTTCTGTTCCCTAGTTTCCTAAAACGTAGAATTTTGTACCTCACGCTTTTTCGGAATTATTAATAGCCAATGGTTAATTATATTTTTCAGAATTAAATGTTAGACCAAGCGTGAAAAAAGAATGTTATAAATAATCAGGGTAATTAAAATAATTTGATTGGGTTTCCCTTTGATTAAAAAGGGATATTCAAGCCAATAAATAATATTTCAACTATTTATTCTTACTCCTGACTCCTGTCTCCTCAGTGGCAGCCTAAATATTTGTAGCAAAAATTTATCAAACTGGTATTAGCTATTAGCAAATATATTTATTCAGGAAAAATATTCAATTACAGAAGTTCCTGCTTTTGACTTCAACCAGCAGTAAAAAATCTAAAGTAGTAGAGATTTTAAAAAGGTTTTACTAATGCAAACATTGCGTCGTCGAGGCTTAAAAATGATGCGAAAAGCTGCATTGTTAGTTTTAGCAGTGAGTGCAGCTTTTTGGGTTAGACAAACTCAAGCTTCTTTATTTTTTGAAATTTATAATTGGCTTAGTCTACCATTTCAACCTAGCCCTGTTCAACAAGAAATATTAGTTAATGCTCGAATCAAAGAACTAGAAATTAAATTACAAGAATTAGAGCAACAAAATAAGAGTCTCACACAACTTTTGAATTATACAAAAACTAAAAATGTGAAAGGAGTAGTAGCTCCTGTGATAGGTAGAAGTGCAGATTATTGGTGGAAAAAAGTAACCTTGGGCAGAGGTAGTAAAGACGGTATTCAAGAAGGTTTTATTGTGATGGGAACTGGTGGTTTAGTAGGTAGAATAATTAGCGTTACACCTAATACTAGCCAGGTATTATTAGTTAGCGATCCAACCAGTAAAGTTGGTGTGGGAATTATTCGTAGTCGTCAGATGGGTTTTATGAAGGGTCAGGATGATGATACGGCTGTGATGGAATTTTTTGATGATGTTCCTGATATTAAAGTTGGTGATTCTGTATCTACTTCTGCTTATAGTCAATTGTTTCCAGCAGGTTGGCCTGTAGGAACAGTTGAATCGATTAATTTGACTAATACTCCTGCTCCAGAAGCTATTGTTAAGTTATCGGCGCCACTGAATATTTTGGAATGGGTTAATGTTTATCCAAATAAACAGAATAAACCAGAAAGTTAATAAAATAGCAATTAGCAATTAGGAGTCAGTTATGAGCAATCAGTTTTTTTGATTTTTCTCTTGCTCTATCCCTTGAGGAGGTTAGTTATTGTATTTCATAAAAATTCAAATGCAGCATCTTTGTCAGCAAAATACTGTTAATAAATTATAGAGATTTGCCCAGCAATATTTTTCTCACCCAATCAGTTTTCTTTGGCTAAAATTTATATCATATTCTGGTTGAATATTTATGAATAAATAATAGTAAATAAGGAATAATAAACTGAGTTCAATAATTAATAATTACCTATTCTTAAAAAGAAGAATAGGATTTGATAAAAAGATTTTTTTCTTTTTTATCTTTGTAGGGCGACAGCCCGTGGCGCAGCTAAGGTGAGGCTTTAAACCTTAATTTTTCGGTAATAGTCGAAATAAAGGGGAGAATTAGGGCGGATAATTTTATTAAGAATTAATTCAAAAAACTTGATATGATTTTCTATTTTTATTGTTTATCAAATAATTAAAAGAGTTACGAGTTCTCGAAGGGTATAGTGGGAAAAGAGCGACCTGTCATTTCAGTTATCAGTTAACAGTTAACAGTTAACAGTTAACAGTATCTCCTGCAATAGGGATGCTTGAAATAGTGAATTTTATTTTTTTATTCCCTTTAAAGAGGAGGCTATTGACCTAATTTTATTGGTCATTTCAGTTATCAGTTATCAATTGTCAAAAATTGAATAATTAGCTTCTTGACAACCTATTTAAAATTATTAAATTATTAAAGGTACTTTCTCATCAGATGTCTAATCTATCTCAGCAAATAATTTTCAAATTACTAATCACAATTACCTCAGTAGTGCTTTGTGCATTACTATTACTTACTCGTATTCCTGGAATGGAGATTTTGGGAATTGGACCTAACTGGTTATTAATTTGGGTAGTTACTTGGAGTAGCCATAGCTCCATTATAGGAGGTTTAGTGGCTGGCTTAGTTTTAGGATTAATTCAAGATGCCATGACAGCTCCTTATCCTACCCATATTATTCCTTTAGCTTTTGCTGGATTTGTCACAGCTTTTTTACAGAAAAAACGCTACATTCAGGAAGATTTTATTTCTATAGCCTTAGTGACATTTATTATGGCTATTATTGCAGAAACTTTCATGGCAATACAGTTTGGATTAATTGGTAATCAAAGCTTTGCAGAAATTTGGAGTCAGCATAAGCAAGTTGCTTTGGGTTCTGCTGTTATTAGTAGTCTTTGGGCTCCTGTTTTGTATTTCCCTCTGAGTCAATTTTGGAAAGTCAAGAATAACTAATTAGTATGTTTTAAGTGATTGATTTTAGCTCAATTAACTAATCATTGAAGAAAGAGTCAGGAATCTGGAGAAAGAATTATAGGGATTTTCAAATAGATTATATTAGATATAACCTACATTCCCCACGACAAAATGTATTATAAAGAGCCAGTAGTCAATAATCAGTAATCAGTAGTCAGTAGGGAATGATGGGTAGCTTACATCTGGCTAAATTAAGTATTTATGCTCAAGATTTTTCTGAGAATTTGACTTGACTCGAAAGGTAAATGAATAGGATATCTTCAGTATAAATACTTACCAAGCCACCATGTTTTATACTAATTTTAATGCTACAAGTTGACGTGCGGAACGTGGGATATAAAACAGAGCCAAAACTACATTATTTTTAGGGAATTTATCGGAATGCATGATTTTTTGCTACATCACGAACAATTTTTCAAATATTCTATCAAAATCCTACTTTAGGATATCAATTTTCAAAATTACAGCAATTTTTAGGATAGTCAAGTACAGTTTAATACTAATTTATACTCCCTATTACCTATTCCCTAAAATCCTAAAAAGATAGTTATACTAAAACAGTGAATAGCTAAAGAACCAAGAATACGGAGCTATTTGCTACTACAATTGTAGGGAATGTCTCACCATAACCTTGTAGATTAAACATTGCTCAATCACCAGTTTAACTATCTACTAAACACAACTTAATTTAAGAATATTTTTTGAAACTGTTATTATACTGTTAAGTATCTGTAAAAAATTAGCTATGCATTTTTTATCTCCAAGGAGTACCGAAATATCTACCAATCAATCAAAACATTATTCAATATCTAAAACAATCATCTTCTCTAATATTTATACCCTGTAAATTTTGCATCTCATCCTTGAAAAAAGTAGTAAAGTGACACACCTTAAATATTGGTTGATAAAAATTCTCAGATTTTGATATAACAAAGATTAAACTAATACAGCTAAAATACTAGATTAGTAGTGTTAGTTTCGTAGTGTAAATCAGAAATAATAAAATAAACTATGATTGTTCAAATTATCAACTAAAAAAGAGTAGCTGTCTATGCTAAAAAGTACAGACTTTGAAAATCAGTCAGAAATTAGTCGAGTAAAAGTGCTAAGTGAAGCACTACCTTACATTCAAAAATTTGCTGGTCGTAAGATAGTCGTGAAATACGGTGGTGCGGCCATGAAAGATAGTAGTCTAAAAGATCAAGTAATTAGAGACATTGTATTATTATCTTGTGTCGGTATACGTCCCATTGTTGTTCATGGTGGCGGTCCAGAAATTAACTCTTGGTTGGGCAAACTAGGAATTGAACCTCAGTTTAAGGATGGTTTGCGGGTTACTGATGCGCCCACAATGGAAGTAGTAGAAATGGTCTTGGTGGGAAAAGTCAATAAAGAAATTGTTTCTTTAATTAATCAAGCTGGTGGATGTGCAGTGGGTTTGTGTGGCAAGGATGCCAACTTAATTAAAGCGCGTCCCGAAGGAAGTGAAGGAATTGGTTTTGTTGGAGAAGTTAGTAACGTTAAAATAGAGATTTTACAATCCCTAGTTGATAATGGCTATATCCCAGTGGTATCTACAGTAGCGACGGATGAGCAAGGACAAGCTTACAATATTAATGCTGATACAGTGGCAGGTGAAATTGCTGCGGCTATGGATGCAGAAAAGTTAATTCTCCTGACAGATACAGCCGGAATTTTAGAAGATTATCATAATCCAGATAGTTTAATTGTTAAGTTAGATATTCAAGAAGCAAGAGGATTAATTGAAAAAGGAATTGTATCTGGTGGAATGATTCCTAAAGTAAATTGTTGTGTCCGGAGTTTAGCTCAGGGGGTTCGAGCAGCTCATATTCTTGATGGTCGAGTTCCCCATGTACTTTTACAGGAAATATTTACAGATGCTGGAGTTGGCTCAATGATAGTAAGTAACTTAGGATTAATTTCAGAGTAGAGTATCTGAATTAGTTTCTTGACTATCAACTTCTTGCTTTGTCCAGGAATCTGAATTTAGACTAGAATCTTCAGTAGTAGTAGGATTGAGACTCCCTGCAATAAATTTACAGGGATTCTAGAGGTCTAGAAAAGACGGGATAAATCCACGTCTTTTCTAGGTTACTCTAGTTAAGGGGACTCCCATTGACCCCATCCTCTAAACCGTCCCCATCCATTACAGATACAGCTTTCTGAAGGTCGAGAGGACATGAAAAACCCAACCATTGACCTATATTCTGACTTGCGTTCCAGTCTGCGTCACAGTTATAACCATCAAATCCTCTAAACCAGTGGCGATTTCGCTTGCCTAACACCCCATTTCTATGATCTGATTTACTGGTATAAGGTGCTGGAATTGATTCTACAATCACACCTGCTTTGATTGCTTTATAACGAGTTAATTGTTCGAGCTGATCATAAGCCCAACTATCACGGTTATTTCCGGCATCAGACTTAGCTTTTCTCGATTGCTTTGAGGTTTGTCTAATACCAGATAAATCCTCAAATCTTAAACCCATTTGATAGTATGACGCCAACTCAACCAACTGCTTAGAAATGCAGTGGTTTATATAGGTTATGATTCGTCTTTCTTTAGACTCTAACCGCTTAATTACCTTGCGCTTTTTAGCCTTTTGCAATGCTTTTCTAATTCTTTGATAGTGTCTTCTTAGATGTTTAATTTGACGACCATCCCAGAATTTGCCAAAGCTTTGAGGCAATGATGCAACGGCAATACGGTTTTGACCTCTATCTACCCCGATCCAGCCTTTAATCTCCCTAGGCTCAGGAACATCCATTGAGACACTAATTAAGACATACCAAATACCTTTTTTAGACTTCCATAGCTTAAGACTGCCTTTTTTAGCCTCTGTGGCCATGATTTGGTCTAAAACTTCGGCATAACTGGATTGATGAATAGCTAGAGGGACGCGCTTTTTAACTCCTCTTACAATTGAAAAAGCAACTGAATAAGTGTCACCTTTCTTCTGAATACACCACCCCTGATTATTAATTTCAAGTGGCAAAAACTGAAACTTCTTGACTTTAGTTGATGCACAAGCATTACGAATGGTTTGATTAATCCATCCTGACCCAATCTCAACGTGATTAAAGTCTTTGCTAGTGAACTTTCTTCTATCCGTTTTAGGGATTTCTAAAAGTTGATTAGCAATACTTGTGTTCAACTCAGTTAGTCGGTCAAACTCTTGTGCCTTGCACTGGTTTAACCGATAAAAAGGTAGCTTAAGTGTTAGGGTTAAAATAGCCATGCTAATTACTTTAACAAATATCTTGCACAAGAGTGTAAGATTATTTGAGAAAAGGATACGAATAGTTTTAACCATTCGGTCGGACTTCATCCATCGCTTAAAAGACGATGGCTTTCATACTCCCGTGTTATTTTTGGTAAGGAGAATGACTCTTATTACTATTCTTGTGATAAGATAAAGAACTATGGTTTGATGGTATCCTCGTATTTTCTTTTGCTTGTGGTTTACAATTAAAAGTTTTCCAAGCTACTTTAATACCAGCAAAAATACTTTTAGTAGTAGTTTTCGCTTGTTTCGTTTGTTGGCGAACATTACTTAGACTTTGATCGACTTGCTTGACAATTTCTCCTGCACTTTGAACACCATCATTTACATCATCAGTTAACTCACTAATTTCTATACCAGTAAGACGAATTGCTTCTAAGGTTGGTGGTAGTTCACGATCTAGGGTATCAGCTAGTTTTTCTATGCTACGAGCTGCTCTTGCTAAGGCCAACATCGCAGGTAAAGTGACAATTAATACAGTTGTCAGGCTCAATGCAACCAGTAATAAGGATAGTCCTAACCAAAACAGAGGGTTATTCACAGGTATTTCGCCTAAGCAGGGGAATGATAATTTCCTATACCTGGATTATCTTAACAAGAATGAGTGCTTTTGGAACTCCGATAATTCTGAGAAAAAGTTTATAACTTTAACCTTTCCTGTCTATTACTACTGAAACTTCAGAATTTTTTGTCTCTGTTTGAGATAATATTTCTCTCTCTTTTTGACTCGCTTCTAATCCAGCAGCGATCGCTTCTTTGAGTCTTTCTAAGATTTCTTCCCAAGAATTAGTAGCAGAGTCTGAAAAACGGTCTGTTTGAAATTTGAAACTGGTGGACAAGTCTGTTACAAGTTGTGGAATAGCTGATGCTGATTTTTTTACCAACTGTCTTGTTTTTTTGCCTGTTCTTGGGGCCATTAATAACCCTGTTGCTGTACCTATGGCTGAACCTAGGAGTAAACCGCTGATAAATAACCCAGATTTTTTATTGGACATTTTTACAATGTATATATCTAGAAAACTTATTCTTATAGTAGATATATATTAATATATTGAGGATAAAAATTTTGATTTTGGCACTTCAGAGTCCTTAGTTACAAAGCTCTTGGGCAAAAAAATAAATCCACATTACTTTAGTAAAATTCTACTATAACGATGCCATATTCTTCTGAGCAACCAAAACATGGCTATTACTTGCTGCACCTGTTGAACTTGTAAATTCAGTTGTTGATATAGTTGTCGTAGTTGATTTACCCTTTGCAATCGAAGTTGTAATAATTTTGGTGTTTTGGTAAGTATTTTATCTGTGCAATTGTCTATTAAGCTAAGATTGCGTTCAACTTCTAACAATATTTGCCTAAATATCCAGATTTTCCAAGCTAGGTAAAAGCCAAAAATTGATATAATTATATTTACTTCAATTACTAACCACAGCATCTTTCACTCCACTGAAAAATTTCGAGAATAACACTAACAAGTAGTCTAATCATAATCAATACCTGGTGTTTTACGACCGATTCCTAAAATACCTTTCACAACTTGAATTTTTACCGTAAATATGCAGCCTAATATTGCAGGATGTTGGACGGGAGCAAGTAGTGAAAAAAATCTCAAGTCAAATTCACAGAAAGTTTGGAGAAATAGCTCCAGAAGTTCAGACTCAGATAGAGCAGTTATCTCTAGAAAAATTAGATACTTTAGGTGATGAAATTTTTGATTTAGCAACTATAGTAGATTTGGAAAACTGGATAGCTAATCAACAACTAAAATAGATAAGTATGGGGAGGGATGTATAGCTCATCCAAAATCCGAAAATCCTTTTGAGAAAAAGTTAAGATGAAACGTCGATATTTTGTCCTGTCTTCAGTTAGTTTCGGGTTGGTCATAGGGTGTACTTCCCCAAAAACGAAAGATTACCCTCAGCCATCAGTCGAACTATCCACCGATCCTGTAAATTCTACTATTGCCGTATCGTCCAACAAAACTGATGAATCTAAGATTGCCAATGTCACAGAGCCGATTTTTGCGGAAAATGGAGTTGCCATTCGAGGTGCTGACCCAGTTGCCTATTTTCAAGTAGCTCAACCTGTCCAAGGAAATAAACAATTTACTCACAACTGGATGGGTGTAAATTGGTGGTTTTCTAGTGCCAAAAATCGCGACTTGTTTGCAGCTTCCCCAGAGCAATATGCCCCACAGTATGGAGGTTTCTGTGCTTTTGCAGTTGCCAATGGATACACAGCCCCTATCGTTCCAGAAGCCTGGAGCATTGTCGAAGGGAAGCTATATCTCAATTTCAGTTTAAGGGTTCGCGCTAGATGGGAACGAGATATTCCAGGCAATATTGCCCGCGCCAATAAAAACTGGCCTGCTGCTGCCGCCAACTTTCGGGGATAAAGCTCTAGTTGCTTGGTTATGATGTACTACAGCTTATAATGAAATTTTTTGTCTAGACAAGCTACTACAATAATGAACTATTTTAGTTAGGTCACTCCAGTAGGATGGATTTAGGAATTTTTCCTAAATTAACTACAGCGTATGACATCTATAATCTTTAGAAATATTAGAGAAATAATTAAATGCCAGGAGGCGGACTTGAACCGCCGACACGAGGATTTTCAGTCCTCTGCTCTACCAACTGAGCTATCCCGGCTTTTTTTTCACTTTTACTATAGTAGCAGACTAAATATAATTTGACAAGTGCTTGAGCAATTTTTTTTTATTATTAGCTGTAATGCTGACTAGATAATAATTTTAGCTTAGTTTGCCCAATTAAAAACAAGTCAAAAGTCAAAAGTCAGAATTAAAGTAAGGAAGTTATTTAATAGTATACCTAGTTAGGAAAGGAAGTCAAGAGTCAAAAGTTAAGAATTAAAGCAATGAGATGACCAGAGGTACTGATAACTGATAATACCAATTTCAAAAAAGAATGTTATAAATAGTTTCAAACTTTTATACCAAATCCAATGAGAGTAATACCAATTTCATCAACTTAGGCTACACTACTTATCTTATTCTTTATGTGAAATAATTTCCTAAAATTACGCTCTGCATCAAAGTTTTAAGCTGATAAAATCTTACTTTTAACTTTTGTAGGGGCTAATGGCCATTAGCTACGCATAACTTTCCTAAGGTCATGCTCCGCATTTCCTGACGGAATGCTCCGCTTTCCATGTCGGCTCAAGCGCCGAAACGTTTTATATGTCGCTCCGCGTTTAGCGGAACGCTAAACTTTCCTGACGGAATGCTCCGCAAACGTTAACGCTACGCGACATGAAAAAGGGAGTTGTGCGATAGCAAAACGCCCCTACGACTTTTGACTTCCGTGAAACGGTATAAGGAGATATTCACAAAATTCAAAATTATTATCAGACAAGGATTTGGATATTTAGGTAACTACCCTACAATAACCGGATTTGGTATTAGATATGAAATAATTGCCTGAAATTATTGTAGGGTCAAAGTTTTGAGCCTATAAAATCTTAATGCATGACTTTTGTACGGGCGAATGGCCATTCGCCCCTACGACTTTTAACTTCCGTGCAACGGTATGACTGATAACTGAAATGACTTTTATCTCCTTTAACTACGCTATATTTTTATTAATAGTATTAGGAATCTACTGGTCAATGTCACGACAGTCTTGGCGAGTATTAATCCTCTTAGTTGCGAGTTTAATTTTCTACGCTACTATTCAACCCCAATATATTCCATTACTATTAATAATTACCCTATTAAATTTTTACCTTGCTCAAGCTATTGGGGAACCGAAAGACTGGCGCATTGCCAATACAAAATGGAACCGCCGTCGCTTACTACTATTGTGGTTAGGTATAGTCTCTAATATTTTACTTTTATTAAGCTTTAAATATATACCTTTTATACTAAACAGTATTGGCATAATTTACAATTTACCCAATATTTTAGAAACTGCTAATTGGTTTGAAAATAATCTGATAGCTCCTTTAGGATTAAGTTTTTTTTGTTTTGAATGTCTGGCTTATTTAATTGACATTTATCGAGGTGCCCCTCCTGCTGCTTCTTGGCTAGAATTTACATCTTATAAATTATTTTTTCCCAAACTTATTTCTGGTCCGATTACTCGTTATCATTATTTGCAAAATCAGCTAGGAATGACTAGCAGAAAAAATAGTCAAGTTTCAGTTAAAATACCAGTCTTAAAATTCCCAAATTTAGAACAAATTACGGAAGGAATTTGGTTAATTGCAACTGGGGCAGTAAAAAAAGCTTTAATAGCTGATAATTTAGGAATTTTTGTAGAGCTGAGTTTTGGTAATTTACAAAGAGCAGGAAGTGGTGATTTATGGTTAGCAACAGTTGCTTATGGATTACAACTTTATCTTGATTTTACTGCCTATGTTGATATTGCTCGTGGTAGTGCTTTTTTAATGGGTTTAAGTTTGCCACAAAATTTTGATTTTCCTTATTTTAGTACGAGTATTTCAGAATTTTGGCGAAGGTGGCATATAACTTTAGGAGATTGGTTGAGGAATTATTTGTATTTTCCATTAGGAGGTTCGAGGGTAGGATTATTTCGTACTTGTTTGAACTTATTAATTGTGATGTTAATTGCTGGTATTTGGCATGGTGCTAGTTGGGGGTTTATTGTTTGGGGTGTTTTGCATGGTTTGGCATTAGTAATTCATCGGTTAGTAGAGGCGGTTTCTCAAGAACTTAAAGTACAGAAAATCTGGGAAAGTTGGTCGGGAATTTTGATAAGTTGGTTATTAACTCAGAGTATGGTTTTTGGGGGGTGGATATTTTTTAGATTGCCAAATTTGAGAGATTCTTTTTGGGTAATTTATCATTGGTGGGGTTATGATGCGGATGTTCAATTTGCTGATAAAGTTTATCTGGAAGCAATGGGTTTGGAAAGGTTACAGTTGGTTTGGTTAATTTGTGGAGTTGTGGTGCTTATGGCAGTTAATTATTGGTTTCATCGGGGTTTAAAATTACAGTTAAATTGGCAGTTGAAAGTTTTATTAGTGCCTGTATTTTTCTTTGTTGTTTGGTTGTTGGCGCCAGAAGGTTTACCTTATATTTATTTTGATTTTTAGAGAAAGAAGGAAGAAGTAAGAAGGAAGAATTAAGAAGTAAAAAGGAATAAATAAGAAGGAATAAATAAGAAGGAATAAATAAGAAGGAAGAAGTAAGAAGTAAGAAGGAAGAAGGAAGAAGTAAAAAGGAAGAAGTAAAAAGGAAGAAGGAAGAAGGAAGAAGTAAGAAGGAAGAAGGAAGAAGTAAGAAGGAAGAAGTAAGAATAATCTAAGTATTCAGCTTTCTTTTCTGGGGAATGCTGCACAAACAAGACTTTTAATTCTCCGAAGAAGGAAGAATTCATTAATTGATAATTGATAATGGATAATTGATAATTACCTCTCCCTTTTAGGGAGAGGATTGACACTTAACAGGAAAAGATTTATTTTTTTCCCCTTGAAAGGGGAGGCTTCAAGGCGTGAATGATCTAATTATTTAATTGTTTAATTATTAATTATTTCGGTAAGAAGAATGTAAGTATTCAGCTATTAGCTTTTCAAAGAATCAAGAAACGACTAAGATTAGGTCATAACCTTTTTCTTTTCTGGGGAATGCTGCACAAACAAGACTTTTAATTCTCCGAAGAAGGAAGAATTCATTAATTGATAATTGATAATGGATAATTGATAATTACCTCTCCCTTTTAGGGAGAGGATTGACACTTAACAGGAAAAGATTTATTTTTTTCCCCTTGAAAGGGGAGGCTTCAAGGCGTGAATGATCTAATTATTTAATTGTTTAATTATTAATTATTTCGGTAAGAAGAATGTAAGTATTCAGCTATTAGCTTTTCAAAGAATCAAGAAACGACTAAGGTTAGGTCATAACCTTTTTCTTTTTCTAACGAAGCTTTTTCAAACTTTTGTTTAACTTCAGCAACTTATTTTTGTTTACCTTGTGTTGATAAATTTTCTGCTAATCCAAATCAAGACAAACCATTATTTAGATGCTGTTGTAAATCTTGACGATAAGCTGCTTACTTATTCTATAATTCCCATTTTTCCTGACTCCTAACCTACCAAAAAGAGTTATTCAGCAAACCCTAATTATCCATTATTCATTTCGTTTACTTATTC
>NZ_JBNHEQ010000254.1:0-9316 GCF_050016015.1 Dapis hubbardiae BLCC-M172 | reverse complement strand
TATAATTCCCATTTTTCCTGACTCCTACCCTACCAAAAAGAGTTATTCAGCAAACGATAATTATCAATTATCCATTATCCATTATTAATTATCCATTATTCATTTCGTTTACTTATTCTATAATTCCCATTTTTCCTGACTCCTACCCTACCAAAAAGAGTTATTCAGCAAACCATAATTATCAATTATCAATTATCCATTTACTTATTCTATAATTCCCATTTTTCCTGACTCATACCTTACCAAAAAGAGTTATTCAGCAAACCATAATTATCAATTATCAATTATTCATTTACTTATTCTATAATTCCCATTTTTCCTGACTCCTACCCTAACAAAAAGAGTTATTCAGCAAACCATAATTATCAATTATCCATGATCGATTTAAAAGGAGAGACTTTAAACCTCTAGGGATTAATTATCAATTATCAATTATCAATTATTAATTATCCATTATTTTAATATCTGCTTCTAACCAAGCTTTTTGAAACTCTTGTTTAACTTCAGCAGCTTCTTTTTCTTTACCTTGTGCTGATAAACTTTCTGCTAATCCATATAAAGACCAACCATTATTTGGATGCTGTTGCAAATCTTGACGATAAACTATTTCTGCTTCTTTTTCCCGATTTAACTTTAACAAAGCTGCACCTAAAGATTGACGTACAGGATAATACCAATAAGGAGGTTCCATATAGGGTAAATTATCCTGAAGTTCTACGGCGGTTTGATATTCAGAAATCATCTCCTCATTTTTATCTTTTAAGTCTGCTATTTTTGCCACTAATAAATGATTAGCAATTGAAATTAAATTTGTAGCAGGAAAATTTGCACTTTCCAAACCACTAAATTGTGAATTTTGCAATAAGTCGTTGATTTTTTGATACTCAAATTGAGCATTTTCTAAATTTCCCTGACCAACCCATGCCATACCTCTTGCATAATGCCAAATTGCCATTGTATAGGGTAACTTATTTGATGGTTGAGATTCGGTAAGAATTTCATCCCACTTACTAAATTGCACTAAGGAAAAATAGGGAGTGGGGAGAAACATTTCAGTCAAAGGAAACTGCTGAACTTCTTGAAGAGAAACTTTACCTACTAACTTTCTAGCAGCATTAATTGCATCTTTGCTACGTCCTTCCATACTAGCTGCTGACCAGAAAAAATGAATAATGTGAGGATAATAAAGTGCTGAATATAATCCTTTTTGTTGAGAAGTCGCCAGAAATTTCTCATCTACTTTCATGGCATTTTGATTAGTAGTAGCTGCATCATGGTAACGACCAATTCTGAGATAAATATGAGATGGCATATGTACTAAATGACCAGCAGCAGGAACTAAATTACGGAGAATATCTGCTGGTTTTTCTGCTTTTTCTGGATATGGAGAAGCTTCAATGGCATGAATATAATAATGTATTGCTCCTGGATGATTTGGATTTTTTTCTAATACAAACTCTAATGTTTTAACAACTTCATTCGTTAAAGGTTGAGGTTCACCATTTTCTTTCCAGTAATTCCAAGGCATTACATCCATTAAAGATTCAGCAAATAGAGTTGCTGCATCTAAATCATTAGGATATTGTTTTGAAAGTTCTCTCATGGCATTAGCATAAGCCATGTCTAAAGATTTACGATTTTCTAAATTTTGAGCAGAATATCTTTGAGATAAAGCCTTAATATAGGCTTGTTCTATGAGAGTAGTTTTAGGAGAAAGTTTCTCAGCTTTTTGGATAGCTTGATAAGCAGTAGGAATAGATTCTTGATTCATTGGTGCATTAATATTAGGACCTTGTGATAAAGCAATACCCCAATAACACATTGCACAATTAGAATCTAGTTTGGTTGCTTGTTGAAAAGAACGTTTAGCTTCAGCATGGTTGAAGCCAAAAATAAAGGTTAAACCTTGGTCGAAGTAACGTTGAGCTTGAGGAGAATTTGTTGTAATTTTATGATGGATATTTCCTAAGTTTTTCCATAGAGGAACTGCACTATTTAATTGATTTTGGTTTTTCTCAATAGCTGACCAAGAAGGATTTAAAGTAAGTGCAATATAAATGCAAGTTGTGAGACAAACAGAGAGAATAAAAATCCAATTTTTTCTGGTTTTAATATTCATATAGCAATCCTATTTTATTAGCGTCAAAAATCTTGCTTTTTTTTTGGGGAATTAAGTATTGAATATATTTCAATAATTAATAATTACCTCTTCTTATAAAGAAGAGGATTGCTTAAAAGGAATTTTTTTCTTTTTTCTCCATTTATGGAGAGGCTTTATACCTGAATTTTTTGGTAAGGATTGAGCTATTAGATAGCTTCCTAGGTCGTAACTGCATTAACAGCTATTGTTTTTGGTTTTAGATTTAAACCGCACTCTTAAGACTATACTTTATAAACATTTTTTACTTAACATAAAACTTTATATTTACAATAGATAGTTTTAAATTTTTGGTCTTATTGCTAATATCTGAATCCTTAAAGAAAATCAATTACTATAATTACCTAGATAAAGTTTTTTTCTCTGAATATCTGCCATTTTTAAGAAGCATAAATTCACTCATCAGATCCTAATTTCTCCTTCCAGGATAATTAGTTAATCACTTTATATAGCAATCCTAAATAGGTCGCAGGTAATCAAAAAGTAAATGAAAAAGTTGAAACTTCCACCAGTTAAGAGTTAAGTCTTTCCTCCATACCTAAAAAGCAGTAAGATTTTTGCCACGAATATGCGGAGGATTGCTATAGCTGATAGCTGAATACTTACAAATTTGAATACCTGGCATTTTTAAGAAGCATAAATTCACTCTTCGGAGACTAATTTCTCCTGCCCAGATAATTAGTTAATAACTTTATAGCTGATAGCTGAATACTTACAAATAAGAACACCAATCACTCCAACTACCTGCATAAAGCTTTCCTGTATTAATACCCGCCATTTTTAACGACCATAGTAGACTAATTTCTCCTGCCCAGATAATTAGTTAATAACTTTATAGCTGATAGCTGAATACTTACAAATAAGAACACCAATCACTCCAACTACCTGCATAAAGCTTTCCTGTATTAATACCCGCCATTTTTAACGACCATAAATTAACACAAGCAGTCACACCAGAACCACAATAAACAATAACTTCCTCAGCATTTTTTACCTCTTCCCAACGATAATTTTGCTCCGAAACTTTAGCATTACTATTTTCATCAGTAACTTGTTTCCAAGGATAATTAACTGCCCCTGGAATATGACCAGCAATAGGGTCAATAGGTTCATGCTTTCCTAAGTAGCGATCGCTATCTCGCGAGTCAACTAAGACTACTTCTGGTAAATCTTTTCTAGCTTTAACTGTTTCTATATCTACCACCATTTTTGATTGAATTTGAGGTTCAAAAAAACCTAACTTTTGAGTGGAAATTTCATTTGTAACTGGATATTCTTTTTGCCATCCAGAAAAACCACCATCCAATAGAGCAACTTTTTCGTGACCCATATATGTTAATAACCACCATAAACGGGAGGCAAAAGCAAAGCGAGAATCATCATAAGCTACAATTAGAGTTTCTTGGTATTTAACACCTATAGTTGCTAATTTTTCAGCTAGTTTATTAAGGTCAGGTAATGGATGACGTCCACCATGTTTTTCTACAGGTTTAGAAAGGTCTTGGTTGAGGTCTAAATAGAATGCACCAGGGATATGACTTTCTTGATATTGTTTGTTGCCTAATTCTGGGTCTGCTAAGGAAAAACGGCAGTCAATAATAATTAGGTTTGGGTCATTCAGATGGTTTGCCAACCACTTAGGAGAAATAAGGAGATTTGTGTTAGTCATGTTTAAGTTAAATTAGGTTTTCTTCTGTTGGTAATACTTGAGGATAAGTTGTACCAGTATTGGGAGTTTGTGATGATTGCTTGACCAACATTTTGCCAATAAAAACAACTAAAGCCATAAACAATATTATCACTACTATCGCTAAAGTCATCTGACTCATTCTGAGATTATTAAAACCTTGATTTTTGATACTATTAATTTTTGACTTTGAATAAAATCCATTTTGTTGATTATCAGAAAAACTGGTCAAGTTTAAATCAGATAAGGAAGTTAATTCTAAATCAAATTCTTGACCCCAAGTAGCATAATCATCAATGTATCTTTTGAACAATAATTTTACTCTTTTAATTGACTCTGGTGCTAATTCTATTAATTGATTCCGAACTATACCTATAGTAGAACTTCTATCTGGCAATTCATCAGATTCTAGGAGTATGTGTAACCAACTATTTAGTACACTAGCTTTTGCATTAATACCTTCAGGATGTAATTTACTATTTAATAGGGTAGCTATCGCTTTAGAATTTCCTTTTTTGGCAAGCTGAATAAATCTATACTGAACCATGATTAATTACCTCTGATTATCCACAAAAAATATTTATTTTATTTAGCTTTAACCTCGCCAAGCTTGTTTGACTGTGTGACATGAATGAGCAGTATTCTGTAGGAAAATAATACCAAATTTTGAAGCAAGAAGTAAGAAGTAAGAAGGAAAGTACATGAGTCTTATAGATCGATACTTTATGAGTTTTGGTCTTATCTGTTTACCCAGCATTCCGTTTGCCCAGAATTCTGTAGGAAAGGAAACCGTATTGAGTTATATTCTTGCTTAAATCTAAAAGATGACGGCTGAATTATTATAATAATTATCCATTATTCATTATTGATTATCCATTAATTAATTACCTTTTAATTTTCCCAACTCTACTTGCATAGTCAGCGTAGCTTTGATATTCTTTAATTTTTTTTCTGGCTTCCTTATATTTTGGATGAGATGGTGGAACTATTTTCATTAATTCTGTTGCATCTTGCCACTGACTTGCTACTGCTTCCCATTCTATTTGAGATTGGGCAGACTGAGCCATTTCTGCTGCATTTATAGCTCGGTTAACTGCTAATTTAAATGGGTCAGGTGGTGCTAAAACAATAGTTGTTGTGGAAATAGATGCAGATTTTTTTGTTGGAGAAGATAGAGGTGTAGGTTTAGTTTTTACCTCTGCAATTTCTGGTTTCTCAGAATTCAGTTTTTTTGGTATTGGTGAGGGAATTTCAGTTACTACAACTACAGGAGTTTCAGAAACTAATTGCCATTGAGAAAATCTATATACGCCTAATCCTAGTAAAGGAATAATGAGTAAGACTAAAATATTATCTTTGATAATTTTAGGTAATTTTTTTAGCTGATTATTTTGAGAGTTAATTAGTTGATTATTGTAGGCTTGCTCTCTAATATTTTGGGGTTTAGTAATTTGATTTACTCCATAATAAATGCTAGACTTTGCTAATTCATCATCTATCTTTTTCAAATCAATCTGGCGTTGATTTTGATTTTTTTGATTAACTTTATAATTCTTGGTTTGAGTATAATAATTTGTTTTGCTGAACAGAAAAAAACTTTTTGAGATAAATTCAAATTGATAAAATTTAGCAGCTACTATTAGCCAAATACTAATAAATACAAATAAAATCAACTTTTCGATAACTGATTCAGGATATAAAAATCTGTTTTTTTCTAAGATAAAAACTGTGTAATTCAGGTTAAACCAAGGCATGATTAATGTAGATAGTAAAATCGCAGCCAAGGTACTAATCATAATTACTAACCAGCTATATAAAGCTTTCCACCAACTGATAATGGCTGGAAAAAATAATAAATTATAACGATATCTTTTAGAAAATGTTTCCCGAATAGTATGAAAGAATAAAATAAAAAAATGATGTGCAAAGACAAAAAAAGGAATTAAAAAAAATAGAATAACGATACTCAAACAAACCAATAATTCTAAACTACCCCCTAGTTGTTCCCAAAAATATCTTCCTAGTTCAAAATTCCTAATTATGGCAACTAAAATAGTCATAAAAGAAAGCATAATTAAAGCCTTTAACCAAGAACTAGGATAAGGAAACCATCTTGGTAAGTATAATTTTTTTGGTTTGTTCATTAGATAAAAATTTAGGAGGAAGAATTGACAAATTACAAATTCATACCACAACTAACAGCAGATGGTTCATGGACTTTCTTTTCACCCGAATTTGGTGAAACCTTTCACTCTCATTTTGGCGCTCAACAAGAAGCCGAATATAAATTTGTTTACCCAGTTCAACTATTATCTAGAGTAGATCGATCTGTAATCTGCATACTAGACGTTTGTTATGGACTAGGATATAATACAGCCTCAGCTTTAGCAGCCATCTGGAGAGTAAATCCTAGTTGCAAAGTTCAATGGGTGGGACTAGAATTAGACCCAGAAGTGCCAAAAGCAGCGATCGCCAAAGGTCTTCTCGATAATTGGCCTCAACCAGTACCAGAATTATTAACTACTCTTGCTAATACCCATAAATTACAAACAGACAAAATTGAGGCCAAACTTCTAACTGGAGATGCAAGGACAACTATTCAAGAATTAAGTAACTCTAGTTTCCAGACAGATGCTATATTTCTCGACCCCTTTTCACCACCCAGTTGTCCCCAACTGTGGACAGTAGAATTTTTATCCTTAGTAAGTAACTGTCTCAAACCTGATGGTTACCTAGCAACATATTCCTGTTCTGCAGCAGTCAGAACAGCATTACTTGAAGCTGGTTTAAAAATTGGTTCCACAACACCAGTAGGTAGGCGATCGCCAGGAACAGTGGCCAGTTTTGCAGAGAAAAATTTACCCCCACTTTCCCAAAAGGAAAAAGAACACTTACTTACTCGCGCTGGTATTCCTTACCGTGACCCAAACTTATCAGACTCCACTGAAATTATTGTGCATCGCCGTCAGTTAGAACAACAAAAATCATCTTTAGAACCTACATCTCATTGGAAAAAACGTTGGCTTAATCAAGTCAAAAGTCAAAATTAAAAATTCAAAAGTTAAAAGTTATGCCCTATCAAGTCAAAATTCAAAAGTCAAAATTCAAAAGTTAAAAGTTAAAAGTTATGCTGTTACAAAAAAGGCAATATTTAGGGCTTGCTGGAAAAGTATTTTAGTATTGCTAGGAGTCAGGAGTCAGGAGTTAGAATAAATGGGGAATTTAGAGGAGATAGTTGGAAGAATAGTTCCTTGATTTTTCTCTAAATATTCAGCAAAAAATGCTAAATTTTTGAACCTTTTTAACCCAAAAGTACCTAGTTTTCAACTCTTTATGCTCAAAATCAAAATTATTAATAATTAATTATTAATTATTAATTATTAATTGTTTACCGTGATTTTTCTCTAAATATTCAGCAAAAAATGCTAAATTTTTGAACCTTTTCAACCTAAAAGTACCTAGTTTGAAACTCTTTATGCTCAAAATTATTAATTATTCATTGTTTACCATATAATTAAGGTTTAAAGCCTCTCCTTTAAAGGAGAAACAAGAAAAAATTTTCCTTTTATCAATCCTCTTTCTTTTAGGGAGAGGTAATTATCAATTATCCATTATCCATTATCAATTATTGAACGCTCCCCTACTCAATAAAATGTAGAAAAATTTTTGAGAAATGGTATTACAGAGGTAAGTTTTTAACTGAGGGATAAGTAATCACTTTTATTCAAAATAAAATCTCAAAAAAAGTGTACTTTTTTCAAACATAAATGGCTCAAAATTTCTTCAACCCTTCATATTTTTAAGGTTTTTTGATCGACTTTTACATTCAAGGTAAAAAACATAGTCAAGTTATTTCCCCCACACTCCCCACACTCCCTACACCCCCCACACCCAATGGCATAATTTAAAAAACATACCCTTGTAACTGAGCCTCCTACTCCCTACTCCCTCAAATATGAGAATATGAGTATTGTAGATTCGTCTTATAACGTTTCTTATTCAGAAAGCAAATAATTCTAAAAATCATGGTAGCGGTAGCAATTTTAGCGGCTGGACGTGGCACCAGAATGAAGTCAGACTTACCCAAGGTATTACACCAATTAGGTTCCTCTACCTTAGTTGAACGAGTTCTGGAAAGTTGTGTTTCTATTCAACCATCAAGAATAATTGTGATAGTTGGTTATCGTGGAGACCTTGTACAAAAATCTCTCCTAGATAATATTGATATTGATAATGATAATATTCCTACACTAGAATTTGTAGAACAGACGGAACAATTGGGAACTGGTCACGCCATTCAACAATTGTTACCCTATCTAAAAGAATTTTCTGAGGATATGCTGGTATTAAATGGAGATGTACCATTATTACGACCCGAAACTCTCAAGCAGTTAATCAATACCCACAAGGAAAATCAAAATTCAGCCACCATCTTGACTGCCAATCTACCTAATCCCAAAGGTTACGGTAGAATATTCTGTGATACAAATAATTTTGTGACTCAAATAGTAGAAGACCGAGACTGTACAACGGCCCAGAAACAAAACCATCGAGTCAATGCCGGAGTCTACTGCTTCAATTGGCCTGCTTTAGCAGAAATATTGCCCCAACTAAAACCTAACAATGACCAACAAGAGTATTACTTAACAGATACAGTAAATTTTCTCAACCCTGTCATGGCAGTTGATGTAAATGACTATCAAGAAATTGTTGGGATTAACGACCGTAAACATTTGGCTACAGCTTATGAGATTTTGCAGATGCGGGTCAAAGATAATTGGATGGCCGCTGGAGTCACGTTGATAGACCCTGACAGTATTACTATTGATGATACAGTTTTGTTACAACGGGATGTGATTATTGAACCACAAACTCATATTCGAGGTCGGAGTGTGATTGGTGCTGGTAGTCGCATTGGGCCAGGAAGTTTGATTGAAAATAGTCAGATAGGTAAAAATACTTCAGTTTTATATTCTGTGATTTCTGACAGTGTGGTGGCCGATAATAGTCATATTGGCCCTTATGCACATTTACGGGGTGATTCTCAAGTGGGTTCTCACTGTCGAATTGGTAATTTTGTCGAATTGAAAAAAGCTAAGGTGGGCGATCGCTCTAAAGCAGCTCATTTATCTTATTTAGGGGATGCGACTCTGGGAGAAAAGGTAAATGTTGGTGCTGGTACAATTACTGCTAATTATGATGGGGTGAAAAAACATCAGACTAAGATTGGCGATCGCTCGAAAACTGGCGCAAATAGTGTATTGGTTGCTCCTGTGACTTTGGGGGAAGATGTGACGGTAGCAGCAGGTTCGGTAGTTACAAAGAATGTGGAAGATGATAGTTTAGTTATTGCTCGCTCTCGACAACTTGTGAGAAAAGGTTGGCGGTTGAAAGAGTCGGAGGATAATGGATAATGGATAATGGATAATGGATAATGGATAATTGATAATGGATAATTGATAATGGATAAT